>CALCPT010000048.1 GCA_937897265.1 uncultured Alcaligenaceae bacterium | reverse complement strand
CCAATGGTATGGCTGATTGCTCTGCCCGCACAAAAAGGTTGGGCGACATACCTTGCAATTTTTACTCATCCTCGTTATTGGCTAAGTCTGTTGAATACAGTTGGGCTATCGTTGTTAGTGACGGTCTTGACTTTAATACTTGGTAGCGCAGTCGGTATATTTCTAGCGCGCCACAAATTTGTGGGGCACGGCATATTACTTTCACTTTTGACCTTACCCTTGTCCTTTCCCGGAGTGATTATTGGTTTTTTTATGATCCTGTTAGGCGGGCGTCAAGGGTTGATCGCTGATTTGTCTGAAGCCCTTGGGGCGGGGCGCTTGACCCTTGCCTATGGTTTTCTTGGCCTCTTTCTGGCGTATCTATATTTTTCATTACCGCGTGCAATTGCGACCTATACTGCCGCCGCCGAGAAGATGGATCTGGCACTAGAAGAGGCCGCCCGAACGTTAGGGGCCACACGATATGCCATCGTGCGTGATGTTTGGCTTCCTGAATTAGCACCGACAACGCTGGCTTGCGCTGCAATTGTTTTTGCGACTTCGATGGGGGCTTTTGGTACGGCCTTTACTCTGGCAACCAAGTTTGAAGTGCTGCCGATTACGATCTATTCTGAGTTTACAAATTACGCCAACTTTGCGTTAGCCGCCTCGCTTTCGATCGTACTAGGATTGGTGACCTGGTTGGTGATGTTTGTGGCAAGGCGTTATTCAGACTCTTCGACGGTGGTAGTTTAAGTGATATCGCCCACGCCCTCGCCTCATCGATTTCCTTTTACCTTGGCGCTGCTTACGGCGCTTGTGACGCTGTTCATGTTGACCCCAATGGTTTTATCCGTCACGGCTGGCCTGGTGAATAATTATTCTCGAGGCCTAGCCAGTGGGTTGACAACGCGCTGGCTTGAGCAGGTCTGGGAAGGCTATGGCGACACGGTGTTGTGGTCGCTAGCGATCGCGAGTTCGTGTGCGTTGCTCACTACCGTCGTGGGGGTACCGTGCGCTTACGCTTTGGCCAGAACCCGGTCGCGGTGGGCACGTTTGTTGGAAGAGCTGTTGATTTTGCCTGTGGCGGTGCCGGGCCTGGCTACCGGCTTAGCTCTGATTTTGGTGTACGGTCAGTTTCGCAGTTTTCGGCAAAGTTTTTTATTTATTCTAGTGGGCCATGTCGTGTTCACGTTGCCATTTGTCGTACGCACGGTATCGTCAGCTTTTGCAAATCGAGAACTTGTCGCGATTGAAGAGGCGGCGCGCACGTTGGGCGCTGGATTTTCGCGCCGCTTGTTGGGCGTGTTGATCCCCGCAGTGATGCCCGCCATCATCGCCAGCGCGTTGATGGTTTTTACGTTATCTGTGGGCGAGTTCAATTTGACCTGGATGTTGCATACCCCCTTAACGCGCACCTTGCCGGTTGGCTTGGCAGACAGCTATGCCTCAATGCGTATCGAGGTCGGCTCTGCCTACACCCTTATTTTTTTTATTGTGGTGCTGCCGCTCTTGTGGGGCTTACAAGCGATCGCCAACGAGGTGCAAAAGCGCTATGGAACTTGAACGCACTTCAGTGCAGATTAGTCAGTGCGCCAAGACATATCCTGACGGCACACAGGGCTTGTTGTCGTCCTCGCTTGAGGTGTATCCCGGCGAAGTGTTGGCGTTGCTCGGCCCTTCCGGTTGCGGTAAAACGACGCTGTTAAGACTTGTCGCTGGCCTTGAACGGGTTGATCAAGGGGGCGTGATACGGTTTGGTGCGCAAGAGGTAACGCATGTGCCCGTTGAGAAACGTCAGATCGGGATGGTCTTTCAGCATTACGCACTTTTTCCACAAATGACAGTTCAGGCCAATATTGGTTATGGATTGCGGCTCAGAGGTACTAGCTCACAGCAACTCAAGCAGACTGTTGGCGAACTGATTGACTTGGTGCAACTCAAGGGCCTAGAACATAAGCGACCCGCAGAACTGTCTGGTGGCCAGCGCCAACGTGTTGCGCTCGCTCGTGCCGTGGCGGTAAGACCAAAAGTATTATTGCTTGACGAACCACTTACGGCGTTAGATGCCAAGCTCAAAATCACTCTGCGCGATGAGTTAGCAGACTTGTTACGCCGTCTGGGTGTGACAACGATTCATGTGACGCATGATCAGCAAGAGGCGCTGGCCATTGCTGATCGCCTAGCGGTCATGCGCAGCGGAAAAATCATACAAGTGGGCCAGGGCGAGGAGCTCTATCGAAATCCTAAGCACATGTTTGTCGCTGAATTTTTGGGACGGATTAATCGCTTGCAGCGCACCCGCAAAGACATTGCAAGCGACACCATAACGCTTGCACAAGTCGCTCTGTCTTGTCCTCATGGTCCGTGGCCTGAACTGTTTGTACGACCAGAAGATATTCACTTAAAACCGTTAACGCCTAGTCAACCCGAAGGACTGATTACACAGCGAAGTTTTTTAGGCGACCGCATTCATTATCGCTTAGAGGTGGCGGGCCAGGCCACACTGGCGGCCGAAGCACACCGCGATAGCCCTTTCCGAGTCGGCGAGCGCGTCTCATTTACCATCGCCACCGAACACTTTATGCCTTGCGAGAGCGACCAATGAGTACACTCTTTGTACAGTTGACTGATCTGCATATTCGAGAGCCTGGCCGCTTAGCCTATGGTCGCCTTGACACTGCACCCTATTTGCATCGAGCTGTGCAGACCATTGAACAGCTTCGTCAAAAACCTCACGCCGTTGTTCTGACCGGTGACCTGACCGATTTCGGTCGGCCCGCAGAGTACGCGCACTTGCGTGAGTGTCTGGCTCCTTTAACCGTGCCGTATTACTTGCTATCGGGCAACCATGATGACGCGACACAAATGCGCGCGGCGTTTCCTGAGCATACATACTTGGGCGCTTCAGGTTTTGTGCAATACACAGTGCAACTGGGGCCAGTGCGCTTGGTCACACTGGACACCACCGTTGCTGAACAAAGCCACGGGGCTCTTTGCGCTCAACGGTTGGCGTGGCTTGAAGATGCATTGAATAACGCCAAAGATATGCCGGTCGTCATTGCGATGCATCATCCGCCTTTCAAGACCTTAATCGGTCATATGGATAAGATTGGTTTATTGCAGGGTGCGGCAGAACTTGAAGCGCTTGTCGCAAAGTATTCAAACATTGAACGCGTCATTTGCGGTCATTTGCATCGCTCGATTGATGTGCGGTTTGGTTCAACGATTGCGTCAACCTCACCGGCACCAGCACATCAGGTCGCCCTAGATCTTGCTCCTGATGCCGCCTCGCAATGGATCCTTGAGCCAGGGGGCTTTAAAGTACATGCATGGGACACTGATCGTGGCTTAGTCTCTCACCAAATGCCTTGTGGCACCTTCGAGGGACCTTATCCGTTTCATGACGGCGGCAAGCTGATTGATTGAGTTAAATCGCCTTATTTATGACACTGCAGTTGCGCAAAATAATCGGATAGGCACTGATGTTCGTGCTGTAGATTGCAGTCGTGTAAAGCACCCAGCTGGATAGTTTGGCTCGCTCGTTACGGGTCAGGGGTGCAGAGCGCCAGGGTGGGCTGTCTTGTCTTGCCGAGAGTTGAGCAGGCTGGACGGATGAAGGCGGCCCTTGTTTGAGCGAAGCGAGTTTGGGTCGCCGCCGTTCAGACAAGCAACTTGAGGGCAGTCCGCAAAGCGGACCAAGACAATCTGTCCCCCCTGGCGCTCTGCACCCCTGACCCGTAACCTTCGAAGACCGCAACCTGCAAAAAAACGCCTAGAAAGTCAGCGTCTGCCCTTCAGTCATCGGGAATACCTTGATCGAACTGCCCTTCATCGCCGCTTGAAACTCAGCCAACGTGCCGGGTGTTAAAGGGTTTGAGTTGTAATGCATCGGGATCACCATCTTGGGCTTGATCCACGTGTTCAACGCAAATGCAGCGTCTTCAGGATCCATCGTAAAGTTGCCACCGATTGGAATTAATACCAAATCAGGCTTGTAGTGTTCACCGATGAATTGCATATCACCAAACAAGCCAGTGTCACCCATGTGCCAGATCTTGAAGCCGTTTTCGAGCTCGATGATGTAACCCATCGCTTCACCGGCTGGGTGCGATTCGTTTTTGTTCGTGAGTGGATTGTTCCAGACAATTAAAGACGAATGCTCGGCCTTTACCGCAGTCACCTTGATGCCAGGTGCCGGTTTAACGTTACCTGTTTTATTAAAACGATGCCCCAGCTCTGCAGGGATCATGCCAAGCGTGATGAGTGGCGTCACCATGTCAGCAGGACCATACAGTTTGGTCTTGTTCAAAATAGCCAGCGCAGGTGCGTCACCCAAATGATCAACGTGTGCATGCGTGACCAGCAAGATATCAATTTTGCCCAACGCAGCTAGATCAGCCTTGTAGTTAGCCGGCGCTTTAGGGCCCCCTTTGATCCAAGGGTCAACCACAAGCAGTTTGCCACCTGGAGTAACGATACGAAAGCCAGCTTGCCCCAGCCATTGCATCTCAACCTTAGTACCTGCAGCAGCAGTTGTAGCAGCCGGCGCAGGCGTTTGCGCCATAGCAAGCGAACCGACTAACAGTGATGCAACCGTCAACGCGACGGCACAAGGTGCTTTTAAGAATTGTCTAATCTTCATGTCAGTCTCTCTTCAAGTTGGAGGTCAACGCATGCATTACAAGTACAGCGACAAAGGGTCAGGTAGTTTGTTTTAGGCTTGGGTCGAAACAGCTTTACGTTTCTCAAGCCAGGCATTGACTTCGCCCACTACGCCACGCCTGAAGGCAAGTACGCAAATCACAAAAATCAAACCAATCACAATGGTGACAGACTCGCCTAAGCGTTGAAACCATTCAACGCCAGTAAGTTTGGCCACCGCAGCACCAAAATCACCAACTTTATTTTCAAGCAACACAACAATAAAGGCGCCTAAAACCGGACCAACTAATGTGCCCAAACCGCCGATCAGTGTCATTAAGATCACCAGGCCTGACATCTGCCATGTGGCATCTGATAAGGTTGCAGATACAAAAATCAGCATTTTGGTTGAACCAGCTAAGCCCGCTAGCAAAGCCGACAGCACAAAAGCCAGTAACTTAAAGCGTTCGACATCGTAGCCAAGTGAAATCGCACGAGGTTCGTTTTCACGAATCGCTTTGAGGACCTGACCAAAAGGCGAGTGCACAGTGCGCCAGATAATGAAATATCCCAGCACAAAAATTGCCATCACGAGGTAGTACAAATTGATGTCGTTTTTAAGATCAATTAAGCCAAACAACAGGCCGCGCGGCACGCCTTGAAGGCCATCTTCGCCGCCGGTGAATTTAGCTTGCAGAAAAAAGAAATACACCATCTGCGAGAGCGCCATTGTAATCATCGCAAAATAGATACCGCTTCTGCGAATCGCCAGGGCACCCATGACGACACCGAGTACGCCGGCGATTGCCACACCATACAAAATGCCCAGTTCTGGTGAGAACCCCCAGACTTTGATCGCGTGCCCTGAGGCGTAGGCTGCGCTTCCTAAAAAGGCTGCGTGGCCAAACGAGAGCAAGCCAGTAAAGCCCAGCAGCAAATTGAAGGCGCAGGCAAAGAGTGCGTAGCACATGATTTTCATGGCAAAGATTGGATAGATCCCGAGCATCGGGATCGCTGCCAGAAACACAGCAAACAAAACATAACCAAGCGCTTGACGATTCATTTTTCTTTTCCAAACAGACCTGCTGGACGCAGCAATAACACGATCGCCATGATGATGAAAACCACCGTGCTTGAGGCCTCAGGCCAAAATACTTTAGTCAATCCTTCAATCACGCCAAGGCCAAGACCCGTGACGATTGCACCTAAGATCGAACCCATCCCACCGATCACCACCACCGCAAACACCACCACGATCAGGTTCGAGCCCATCAGTGGCGAAATCTGCAAAATGGGCGCCGCGAGTACGCCGGCAAAGCCAGCCAGCGCCACGCCAAAGGCGTAAGTGAGCGTGATCATCAAGGGGACGTTCACGCCAAAGGCTTCAACCAGCTTTGGGTTTTCAGTGCCAGCGCGCAAGAGGGCCCCCAAACGCGTACGCTCAATCACGAACCAGGTCAGCAAACACACCACCACCGAGGCAACTACTACCCAGGCGCGATAGTTTGGCAGCACCATAAAGCCTAGATTGGTTGCGCCACGCAAAGCCTCGGGTGTTGAGTAAGGCTGCCCAGAGACACCATAGAAGCTGCGGAACAGACCTTCCATCAACAGAGTGATGCCAAAGGTGAGGAGTAGTCCGTACAAATGATCAAGCTTGTAAAGATGCTTGAGCAAAAACTTTTCAATCAGGATGCCAAACAGGCCAACGATGACGGGCGCAAGTGCCAGCATGACCCAATAATTCAGGCCAAAATAAGACATGCCCATCCAGGCTAGAAAGGCGCCAAACATGTACAACGCGCCGTGCGCGAAGTTAATGACGTTCAGCAAGCCGAAAATCACCGCCAGACCAAGAGACAAAATGGCGTAAAAAGAACCGTTCACCAAGCCCAGCAAGAGCTGGCCCAGAAACGCTTGAAGAGGTATGCCGAAAATTGTGATCATTGTGAATCAGAACGCCAAGGGTGCAGAGTCAACAAAATAAACCTTCGGTACACCTGAGCGTACCGAAGGTTTGATTGTGCTTACTTCTTGATAAGTTTGCAGGTAGATTCAGCAAGCGTGGTGAACACAGACTCACCAGGCAATACCGCGAGTTGCTTGTAGTAATCCCAAGGGCCTTTTGATTCAGAAGGTTTTTTGACTTCCATCAAGAACATATCGTGAATCATACGACCGTCTTCGCGCACATAGCCATTTTTGGCAAACATGTCGTTGACTTTGTTGGACTTCATCCATTTCATGACAGTGTCACCGTCGTCGCTACCGGTTGCCTTTACCGCATTCAAATAAAACGAAACGGCAGAGTAGTCGCCCGCCTGAATCATCGAAGGCTTACGCTTAACCTTCGCTTCAAACTTGGCTGACCAAGCGCGGGTTTCATCGTTCTGATCCCAGTACCAGCCGTCAGTGAATTGCATGCCTTGGGTGACATTCAAACCCAACGAGTGAATATCGTTAATGAAAATCAGCAGACCAGCGAGCTTCATGGTTTTGCCGATGCCGAATTCATTTGCCGCTTTGATCGAATTGATCGTGTCGCCACCAGCGTTAGCCAGGCCTAAGATTTGAGCTTTTGAACTTTGCGCTTGCAACAAAAATGATGAGAAATCTGATGAGTTCAAGGGGGCGCGCACTTGGCCTTTGATTTCGCCACCAGCCGCTTTCACCACGTTTGCAGTGTCACGCTCGAGCGCATGGCCAAAAGCGTAGTCAGCAGTCAAGAAGTACCATGATTTTCCGCCAGCCTTCACAACTGCCGAACCCGTGCCGCGGGCAAGCGCAACGGTGTCATAGGCCCAATGAACGGTATAAGGTGTGCATTGTGAGCCGGTCAGGTCAGACGCTGCTGCACCAATCGCCATAAACACTTTTTTCTTTTCGGCGGCGATACCGGCTAACGCCAAGTTGACACCTGAGTTGGTACCACCAATCAGCATGTCAATTTTTTGTTGATCAAACCATTCACGCGCTTTTGCTGCAGCAACGTCGGCTTTGTTTTGATGATCAGCGAAGATCAGTTCAATTTTTTTACCGTTGATTGCACCGCCAGCGTCGGCGATTGCCATGCGAGCCGCTTCGATACCGCCAGGGCCGTCAATATCAGAGTAAACGCTAGCCATGTCGGTAATAAAACCGATCCGAATCACATCATCAGAAATGTTGGCTAAGGCAGATTGTGAAACGAGGCCGAAACCGGCCAACATCAGTGAGGCACTTAGGGTGCGAAGTTTCATTTGGTTCTCCGAAATATTGCGACACGCAACGATAAAAAATTAGACGCCTGACTGCAAAGACGCCATCATACAAGTCAAATAGCGACTAAACGCCTAACAACTCTGTCAAAACGGCTTGCTTAGAGGGCAACTCGGCGGCATCGAAATGCTCGACGATCTGACCATGCTCGACAACATAAAAACGGTCTGCCAAGGGGGCGGCAAAACGGAAGTTCTGCTCGACCATCACAATGGTATAGCCCTTAGATTTCAGCATCTTGATCATGCGACCCAAGGCCTGCACAATCACTGGCGCAAGACCTTCAGAAATCTCGTCGAGCAACAACAGATTGGCGCCGGTGCGCAAGATTCGAGCTACCGCCAGCATCTGTTGCTCGCCACCCGATAAGCGCGTGCCGGGTGAATTGCGACGCTCAAGCAAGTTGGGAAACATTTCGTAAATTTCGGCCAGTGACATACCGCCACCCAATGCCCCTACCGGTGGGGGTAGCAGCAGATTTTCTTCGCAAGACAAGCTTGCAAAGATGCCGCGCTCTTCGGGGCAATAGCCCACGCCAAGCTTGGCGATTTTGAAGGTTGGCATATCGATTGCTTCAACACCGCCGATACGTACCGAGCCAGTCCGTGCGCCTGTTAGGCCGAGAATTGCCCGCAAGGTCGTGGTGCGTCCTGCACCATTGCGCCCGAGCAGGGTGACGACTTCGCCTTTATGCACGGTGAGATCAATACCATGCAAAATATGTGATTCGCCATACCAAGCGTTTAGGCCTTTAATTTCAAGTGCAACGGCGCTCATGCGTGTGCTCCGGCAAGTTCGCCCTCGGTGGTGCCCATATAGGCTTCCATGACTAAGGGGTCTTTTGAAACATGGGCGTAGTTGCCTTCGGCTAACACTGCACCGCGTGCTAACACAGTGATGGTGTCTGCAATCGAAGAGACAACATTCATGTTGTGCTCAACCATCAGGATGGTGCGCCCAACACTGACGCGCTTGATCAATTGAGTTACCCGATCAACGTCTTCGTGGCCCATGCCTTGCGTGGGTTCGTCAAGCAACATGAGTTCGGGTTCCATGGCCAGGGTCGTAGCGATCTCGAGCGCGCGCTTGCGCCCATAGGGCAGACTGGCAGTGATTTCGTTTGTAAAGCTTCCTAAGTCGACCTGTTCAAGCAACGCCTGAGCACGCTCGTTCAGTTCATTCAAGCGGTTTTCATTTTTCCAGAAATGAAACGACATGCCGGTTTGGCGTTGCAAGCCAATACGCACATTTTCAAGCACTGTGAGGTGTGGAAACACTGCTGAAATTTGAAACGAGCGAATGATGCCGCGGCGTGCAATCTGTGCAGGTCGGTCACCGGTGATGTCGATGCCATTAAAGAGAATCTTGCCGCGCGTTGGGGGCAAAAATTTAGTTAATAAATTAAAACAGGTGGTCTTGCCAGCGCCATTGGGGCCGATCAAGGCGTGAATTTGACCTCGCTGCACACTGAGCGAAACGTCGTTGACCGCCACAAAGCCTTTGAACTCCTTGGTGAGATGGGTTGTCTCAAGGATGATGTCTTTCATGCGTATCTTTGCGAATAGAGAATTTTTGGAGGCGAGGGCGCATTATGACGCATGTGCAGCAAAAGCTGAATGGGGGTTTGTCATAGGTGCGGTTACTCTTAGTAGTTACCCTTGCTCGCCGTCTGAGTGCCTCTTAGTAGGGCTTGGCACAGCAGGGGGGCGTTGGGCTGGCAACTCTGGACCCCAGCTCTAGGCTTTGGTTTTAGGCCGGTATTCACATAAATCGGCAATGCCACACTGAGGGCATTTTGGGGTGCGGGCCACGCAGATATAGCGCCCATGCAAAATCAACCAATGGTGGATGTTGAGCTTGAACTCCTCGGGTACAAATTTTTCGAGGCCTTTTTCAACCGCGACAACGTCTTTGCCTGGGGCAATTTTTGTTCGGTTTGAGACCCTGAAAATGTGAGTGTCGACAGCGATAGTGGGTTGGCCAAAGGCTGTGTTTAACACCACGTTGGCGGTCTTACGACCAACCCCGGGCAAGGCCTCGAGGGCTTCACGCGTTTGGGGCACCTTGCCTTTGTGCTGCTCAAGCAAAATCTGACAAGTTGCGAGCACGTTTTTTGCCTTGGTTTTGTACAGGCCGATCGTTTTGATGTAGTCGGCGAGTTTGGCCTCACCAAGATCGAGCAGGCCTTTGGGCGTACCGTGTTTAGCAAAGAACTTTCGAGTCGCTAGGTTGACCGCTTTATCGGTTGTTTGAGCCGAAAGTAAAACAGCAATCAGCAATTGAAAATCGCTTTTATATTCGAGCTCGGTGGTGGGCTGCGGGTTGGCAGCCTGCATGCGGCTAAAAATCTCGCGTCGTTTTTCGGGGTTCATAGACTCTGCTTGTGCGTCATTAAATTGCTAGTTGGACGAAGTTGTCTAAAGGCGCTTAAGGACAATTGCAATCAAGCAATTAAAGGGCTGGCCGAGCAGCACGACGTGCGCGGGCACGCGCGAGTGCCTGGGCAATGGCCGCTTGCTTTTCTGTGTGGTCGGCTGCGATCAGGTCTTGCGTGGCAATGGCTGATGAGGCACTCGCGTTAGGGGTGCCATTATCTGGCGACTGCCTGAGCGACTCAGGCCGTTGAGCCAGACGTCGTGCTCGCGCCTCAAAGTGTGCGCGAGCACGCGTGGCGTCTTGCGGTGTCCAGGTTCGTGCTGGTTTCACTGGCACCATCGCGATGCAATCCACTGGGCAGGGGGCGACACAGAGGTCGCAGCCAGTGCATTGCTCAGGCAATACGGTGTGCATCAGTTTTGAGGCACCAATAATGGCATCAACCGGGCAGGCTTGGATACAGAGGGTGCAACCGATACAAAACTGCTCATCAATGACCGCAACCTGAAGTGGTTGATGCGTGCCGCAATCCGTATCTAAAGCGACAACGGGTCGCTTCAGTAAGTTCGCCAATGCGACGATACCTTCGTGACCACCCGGCGGGCAGCGGTTAATCGCAGCCCCCTCTGAAGCAATGGCCTGAGCGTAAGGTTCGCAGCCTTGATAGCCGCACTTGGTGCATTGCGTCTGCGGCAACAGGGCATTGATGCGTTGAGAAAGCATAGTTATTCTGCAAGTGAAATCAGGCAACCTGGTGGGTTGCCTGATAGGTGTGCCTTCTAGCGAAGACCTCGTTTAGTATTTGCGAACGAACTCGGCGATTTGAGGGCAGATGGTCGTGCGCCAGCGGCGTCCGGCAAAAATCCCATAATGTCCGCATTCAGGCGCGGTGTAATGTTGTTTGCGCTTAGCCGGAATCCCCGAGCACAAATCTTGCGCAGCGCGTGTTTGGCCCTCGCCTGAAATGTCGTCAAGCTCACCTTCAATTGTGAACAAAGCAACGGTTTTAATGTCACTGGGAGTGACCAGTTGGCCATCGACTTCCCAGGTGCCATTGGGCAAGGCAAACTCTTGAAACACCGTGCGTATCGTATCCAGATAAAACTCTTCTGACATATCGAGCACAGCGTTGTATTCGTTATAAAACTTACGATGTGCCTCGGCGTCTTCATCGTCACCGCGAAGTAGGTCAAGATAGAAATCGTAGTGAGATTTCATGTGACGGTCAGGGTTCATCGACATAAAGCCGGCGTGTTGCAGAAAGCCGGGATAGACGCGACGACCAGCACCAGGATACTGAGCAGGCACGGTATGAATCAGTTTTTGTTCGAACCACTCAAAGGGTTTGGTGGTTGCCAGGCGATTGACTTGCGTCGGTGAGCAGCGTGGGTCGATCGGGCCACCCATCATCGTCATCGTTCGGGGCAGACAGGGGTCTTTATTGGTCGCCATCAGCGACACGGCAGCCAAGGCTGGCACCGTGGGCTGGCACACCGACATCAGGTGTACGTCTGGGCCCAAGTGGCGTATAAATTCTTGTAGATACCGGACATAATCGTTTAGGCTAAAAGCACCTTTTGATACGGGCACCATGCGCGCATCGATCCAGTCAGTGAGGTAGATCTCGTGATTAGGTAGCAGGGCGCGAACGGTATCTCGCAGCAGCGTTGCGTGATGCCCGGACATTGGCGCGACGAGTAAGATCGTTGGGTCGGCTTTGCGCGCTTTAGCGGGCAGATCGCGCGTAAAGTGCAGCAAATTACAGAATGGCAGCGCCAAGGCGACTTCTTGATCCACTGCAACCGATTTGCCATCGATTTCTGTGGTCGGAATCCCCCAAGAGGGCTTTTCGTAAGATTTGCCTAAGCGGTAAATGAGTTCGTAACTGGCGGCAACCTGCCTGGCTAATGGCGTATAGGCAAACGGGCTTGCTGCATGCGTAAATAACTTGGCGCTGACTTCACTGAAGTGGGTGAGCGGTGCCATGAGGGCGCGCTGCATTTCATGCATTTGATAAAGCATTGAGCGAATCCAGTTTTAAGCGTGAGACCCTGATTATCACCCAATCTGGGATAGCCATCACTGATTTGGCGAGTTTTTTATTGCAATGCAGCAAAATGTCGTATCAGTGCCACGCGTCTGGTGGTTTCGTAGCTGTTACCAGTAGTTTTCGACCGCTAAATTACCGGGCACACCGCGTCTACCTGCCGCAAAGCCGCGATCACTGAGCAGGCCACGCATTTCAGTGACCATCTCTGGGTTGCCGCACAGCATCACTCTGGCTTGACTTGGATCAAGCGGTCGGCCAGCGCGCTCTTCAAGCTCGCCTGAGCGCAGCAGGGTGGTGAGGCGGCCGGGTGTGAGGTTGGTTGGGCTCAGCGAAGGTGATAACGGTTGTGTGAGTGGTTCTCGCGTTGTGATGGGTAAATACGTGAGCTGCCCCGGGTGCTGTTGCATCAAGGATAAAAGCTCGTCGCGATAGGCGAGTTCGAAGGCATGGCGTACGCCGTGCACCAAAATAATGCGTTTGAAGCGTGCAAACGTGGCCGGGTCGCGAAGCATGGATAGGTAGGCAGAGAGCCCAGTGCCAGTCGCAAGTAGCCATAAATCCTCACCATCGACGAACGAGTCAAGGGTCAGAAAGCCGAACACCGAGTTGTTAATCCAAAGTGCATCGCCCACGCGCAACCTGGCCAACGGCGGGCTGAATTTACCGTCAGGCACGACGACAGAATAAAACTCTAATTCGTTCTCGTTGGGAGCTGACACCATGGAGTAGGCGCGCCATTCGTTAGGCGTGTCGGGTACCGTTGGGTCTAAGGCTAGCCCAAGCCTGGCAAACTGGCCCGGTACAAACTTAAAACCGGGTGGGCGAGTCACCGTGAGCGAAAACAGTTTTTCAGGTGCCCATACCGTCTGTCGGGTCACGGTCTGTTTGGTGTAGCGAGGGGCGGCGACGGCTGGTGATTGAGTCATTGCGACGCGCGTGCGACAGACCAAGCGAGAGTCAATTACCGCTCAAGGTGCTTGAGTTTATCGGGTACGTCAAGCCAATCATCGGCGTCTGGTAGGCCGCCTTTACTGCGACTGATGCTTTCAAACAGTGGCGATAACTCGGCGTTGAGCGCGATAAATTTGATTTGATCCTGGGGGACGTCTTCTTCAGCAAAAATGGCATTCGCTGGGCATTCGGGGATACAAACGGCGCAATCAATACATTCGTCGGGGTCGATCACCAAAAAGTTGGGACCTTCACGAAAACAATCGACCGGGCAGACGTCAACACAGTCAGTAAATTTGCACTTGATACAGTTTTCAGTCACTACGTGCGTCATGTCGTTTACCAAGAGGCGTTTAGATAAAAAACTATTTTACCTAAACCGTCCCTCTTGTGTCGGGATACCTGTTTTGTCGATACTGGGTGTGCTAAGGTTTTATAAAGGTGGGAACACTCATGGTTATCAAATCGCTGCTAGACACGGATCTTTATAAATTCACCATGATGCAGGTAGTTTTGCATCATTTTCCGGCTGCGCAGGTCGAATATCGCTATAAGTGCCGCACGCAAGGGGTCAACCTGCGTCCTTATCTTGAAGAAATTCGTCAAGAAATCCATGCACTGTGCCAATTGCGTTTTGAGCCAAGCGAACTCGATTACCTGAAAAGCTTGCGTTTCATCAAAAGTGATTTCATAGATTTTTTAGGTCTATTTCACCTACCCGAAAAGTGTATCGAGGTCTCAGAGGGTGAGTTGCCTGGCGAAATCGCAATTTCAGTGAAGGGCTCTTGGCTGCATACGATCCTGTTTGAAATCCCTGTGTTGGCGATTGTTAACGAGGTGTATTTTCGCAATGTGTGCAAAGACCCCGACTGGTCTGAAGGTCGAAAACGCCTGCAAACTAAGATGAAATTGGTGCTGGATGCCACGGATCTGGCTGAATTTCGCGTGGCCGAGTATGGCACGCGCAGACGTTTTTCGCATGTCTGGCACGAAGAAGTCGTCACAACAATGAAAGCGCAGATGGGTGAGCACTTTGCGGGTACCAGTAACGTTTGGTTTGCGATGAAACATGGCGTGTTGCCGTTGGGCACCATGGCGCACGAGTACCTGCAAGCCTGCCAGGCACTGGGACCACGATTACGCGACTCGCAGGTTTTCGCCCTCGAAACTTGGGCGAAAGAGTACCGAGGCGATTTGGGGATTGCTCTGTCAGACGTGTATGGGCTAGAGGCCTTTTTGCGCGATTTTGATATGTACTTTTGCAAGCTGTTTGATGGGGCGCGTCACGACTCGGGTGACCCGTTTGACTGGGGCGAGCGCATGATCGCGCACTACGCGGCGAATCGAGTTGATGCACGCACCAAGACCTTGATTTTTTCGGATGCGTTAACATTTCCACGCGCGATTGAGTTGACGCGTCGTTTTGCGGGGCGTTGCCGCACCGCCTTCGGAATTGGCACGAATCTGACCAATGATTTGGGACACGAGCCATTGCAGATTGTCATGAAAATGATTCGCTGTAACGGGCAACCTGTGGCTAAGGTCTCAGATGCACCCGAAAAAACGATGTGCGACGATAAAGCGTACTTGGCGTATCTGCGTCAAGTGTTTGAACTTCCTGCGGCCTAATTGATTTAAGGATTGTTATGAGTAACATTAATCGAGTAAACGTTGGTAAGCGCCTGTCTGACATGGCCGTGCATAATGGTGTTGCCTATCTGGCAGGTCAAGTCGCCGATGACACCACGCAAGATATCACCGGTCAAACTGGGCAAATTTTGGCTGTGATCGATAAATTGCTGGCCACGGCAGGCACCGATAAAACGCGTATCCTCATGGCACAGATTTTTGTCGCCAACATGAAAGAGTTTGACGGTATGAACAAAGCTTGGGATGCCTGGGTTGCCGAAGGTAACGCCCCACCACGTGCAACGATCGAAGCGCGTTTGGCGAGTGCTGACTACAAAGTCGAAATTGTCGTCACCGCCGCAGTGTGAGGGTGAATCACTGAATGGTTTACGTTGTCTAAGGTCTCTACAGCAGATCTTCAAGCATTAGTCAGCGGCTTAGTGCCTGCTGATGAGTCTTTGTTGCAGCGTGCGCTTGATTGGGTTGCGCCTCTACTGTCTGAGCAACTGACGGGAGGGGGCGAGACCTTATTGGCGCATGCGCTTGGTTCGGCCAAAATCTTGGCGGCCATGCAAGCCGATGCAGCCACCCGTGTTGCGGCTTTGCTAATGTTTAGCGCTGATGCCGCCGAGACTCTGACGGCAAAGGCCCGCGTTGCTGACCCGGTCGCCGAGCAGTTTGGCCCTGAGGTTGCTCAGTTAGTGCAGGGCACGCGTGCGCTGTCGCGCTTAGGGTCGTTGGCAAGTGGTGCGACCTCTGGCGCGCTGGATTCGATTGATCAAAAAGAAATGCTGCGCAAAATGCTGCTTGCAATGGCGGCCGATTTGCGTATTGTGTTGATTCGTCTGGCTTCGCGTTTACAAACGTTGCGCTGGCTGGCAGCAGAAAAACGCCCCTGCGATCCGATACTCGCGCGCGAGACGCTGGATTTGTATACGCCGCTAGCTAACCGTTTAGGGATCTGGCAGATCAAGTGGGAGATGGAGGACCTTGCCTTTCGTTTCACGGATCCTCAGCGTTACAAAGAGATTGCAAAACTGCTCGAAGAGAAACGCATTGAGCGCGAGGGCTTTATTGCTCAGACGATCGAACAACTCGCACAGGGGCTCGCCGCAAGAGGGGTTGTCTCTGAGGTGTCGGGTCGGCCCAAGCACATTTACAGTATCCATAACAAAATGCGAACTAAACAACTTGCGTTTAGTGAGTTGTATGACGTGCGCGCTTTACGAGTCATTGTTCAAGACGAGCGCGAGTGTTATGCCGCGCTCGGGTTCGTGCACGAGCAATGGGAGCCGGTGTCTGACGAGTTTGACGACTATATTTCGCGTCCCAAACCTAATGGCTACAAGTCCTTGCACACCGTTGTGACTGACGAGGCGGGTCGCCCTTTTGAGGTGCAAATTCGCACTCGGGCGATGCACGAGTTTGCAGAGTTTGGCATGGCTGCCCATTGGCGCTACAAAGAAGCGGGTCCGCGCGCTGGGCAGCCTGCCTCTGGGCAGACGCCCGCCGCGGCCGAATACGACCGACAATTAGCCTGGATGCGACAGCTGTTGGCCTGGAACACCGAGGCCGGTGCTCAGCCCGAAGAGCCGCAACCCAGCAAGCCGCGTCGAGTGACACAAGACCGTATTTATGTTTTGTCACCGCAGGCTCGTGTGATCGAGTTACCCATTGGCGCGACGTCAGTGGATTTTGCTTATCACCTGCACACAGACCTTGGTCATCGCTGCCGTGGCGCGCGGGTGGACGGGCAAATGGTGCCGTTGAGTACACCGCTTCAAACCGGTCAAACGATCGAGATTGTGACTACAAAGTCGGGTGGTCCGTCGCGCGACTGGCTCAACCCGCAGTTGGGTTTTTTGGCAAGTCCGCGTGCGCGCGCCAAAGTGCGCGCCTGGTTCAATGCGATTGAACTGGCTCAGCGCACGACGCAGGGCCAGGCACTCATCGAGAAAGAGCTGCAGCGACTGGGTAAAACGGCGGTTAACTTAGAGCAATTGGCTCAACAGTTGGGGTTTGCGCGAGCGGATGATTTATATGTGGCCGCCGCAAAAGAAGAATTTAGTTTGCGCCAGATCGATGCAGTGCTGCAACCTGCCACGGCCGCGCCCGAGTTAAGCGCTGCAGACCTGATGGCACAAACGGTACGGCCAGAAAGCAAAGGTGACTCGGGTAAGGGCAACGTCTTGGTGGTTGGCGTGGGCTCTTTGCTGACGCAATTGGCGCGTTGTTGTCGTCCGGCACCACCCGATACGATTCAAGGTTTCGTGACGCGGGGGCGTGGCGTTTCGATTCACCGGGCGTCTTGCTCCACGTTCGCGGATTTAAGCCGCCATCAGCCCGAACGCGTTATCGAGGTGGCATGGTCCGCGGCGACTCCCGGGGCACTCTATCCCGTTGAGGTCATTATTCAGGCTCAAGATCGCCCAGGGTTGTTAAGAGACCTATCAGAGGTGTTTACGCGCCTGCGTTTGAACGTGATTGCCGTCAATACCCAAACCAAGGCCTCGATCGCTTATATGGCCTTTACTGCAGAAATCCGTGATGGCGCGGATCTGCAGTACGCCTTGAGCGCCTTAAGTGAGGTCTCTGGGGTGTTTTTGGCGCGCCGTCGCTAGCCAAAAATGCGTTTAAGCGTGAGGTTTACTGCGTTTTTTTACGTCCCAGACTGCTAAACTGATGTCTTTCGCGCTAAATGTATCCAAGGGTCTAATTGGGCATCTGTGGTAGCGCAAAACGCGTTGGGCATATGGTTGCCCGCGAAGCTTGGTTTGATCCGGAGATCTGATCTTGAAACCTTACGATTTTCCTGACGCAAAAGGTCATTTTGGCCCTTACGGCGGTGTGTTTGCAGCTGAAACGCTGATGCAGGCAATTGAAGAGTTGCGCGTATCGTACGAAAAGTACCGCAACGACCCTGACTTTGTGGCCGAGTTTGAGTACGAGCTCAAGCACTTTGTCGGTCGCCCCACGCCGGTGTATCACGCGCGTCGTTGGTCTGAAGAGCTTGGCGGTGCGCAAATCTGGTTTAAGCGCGAAGACCTTAACCATACAGGCGCCCATAAAATCAACAATAGTCTGGGTCAGGCCTTGTTGGCGCGCCGAATGGGCAAAAAACGGATCATTGCTGAAACCGGTGCCGGCCAGCACGGTGTGGCCACTGCCACAGTGTGTGCGCGCTACGGCATGGAATGCGTGGTTTACATGGGCATCGAAGACGTCAAGCGTCAGTCGCCTAACGTGTATCGCATGAAGCTGCTTGGGGCGACTGTGGTGCCTGTTACCTCAGGTTCACGCACATTGAAAGACGCGTTGAACGAAGCCATGCGCGATTGGGTCACGAACGTTGACAATACGTTCTATATCATCGGCACGGTTGCTGGCCCTCATCCTTATCCGATGATGGTGCGAAACTTTCATTCGGTGATCGGCAAAGAGTCGATTGAGCAAATGCCGTTGTACGCAGGCAAACAGCCCGATTACGTGCTGGCTTGCGTGGGTGGCGGTTCAAACGCCATGGGCATTTTTCACCCCTATATCCCCTACGAACAGACCAAGTTGATTGGGGTCGAAGCTGCCGGCGAAGGCGTTGACAGTGGTAAGCACTCTGCCACGCTCACTGCCGGTAAGGTTGGCGTGTTGCACGGCAACCGCACGTATGTGTTGCAAGATGAAAATGGTCAGGTTGCTGAAACGCATTCGGTGTCTGCAGGCCTTGATTATCCAGGTGTAGGCCCCGAGCATGCCTGGCTCAAAGATAGCGGTCGTGCCTCGTATGTCAGTGTCACTGACGACGAAGCGCTCAAGTATTTTCATCATTGCTGCCGCATCGAGGGCATCATCCCTGCGCTCGAGACATCTCATGCGTTGGCGTATGCGGCCAAGTTGGCGCCTACGCTGTCTAAAGACAAGGTGATTCTGATTAATTTGTCAGGTCGTGGCGATAAAGATATCAACACTGTGGCGCAACGCGCTGGCATGGTGCTTTAAAGGTTTTACATTCATGACTCAATACCCAGATCGCATCGCAGCCGCTTTTGCCCGAGCGACCGAGCAAAAGCGTGCTGCGCTTGTTCCTTATATTGCAGCCGGTAACCCGGTGCCTGCCACGACGGTGCCTTTGATGCATGCTTTGGTCAAAGCAGGTGCCGATGTGATCGAACTTGGGATTCCGTTTTCAGACCCAATGGCTGACGGTCCGGTCATTCAGCGCGCAGCCGAGCATGCGATTTCGCAAGGCATTGGCTTGAAGCATGTATTAGCGATGGTGGCTGAATTTAGAACAACCGATCAGCAAACGCCTATCGTTTTGATGGGCTACGCTAACCCCATCGAAAGCATGGGGCAAAAGCAGTTTGCCGAGCAAGCGCAGCGTGTGGGTGTTGATGGTTTGTTAACGGTGGATTATCCGCCTGAAGAAATCGGCGAATTTGTTCAGATGCTCGAGCAACACCATATTGCTCCGATCTTTTTGTTGGCGCCCACTTCAACTGAAGAGCGCATTCGTGCAGTGGGCCAGATTGCGCGTGGCTATGTCTACTACGTCTCGCTGAACGGTGTGACTGGCGCGGGCAACCTGGATACGACAGATGTCGCGACCCGTTTGCAAGGCATTCGCAAACATGTTTCTTTGCCCGTTGGTGTGGGTTTTGGAATTAGTGACGCACAAAGTGCACAAAAAATCAGCCTCGTGGCCGACGCGGTGGTGATCGGTAGCAAGCTTATCGACACCATGACCAAAGCTTGTGCAGGGTTGCCACTTGACCAACAGTCTCAGGCTGCGATTGACGCGGGTGCGACTTGGTTGGCTGGGATTCGTCAGGCGCTCGATGTAGCCAGGCAACCAGCAGGGGCTCAGGTAACCGGAAAGCAAGCATGAGTTGGCTAGGCAAGTTATTGCCCCCGCGTATTAACAAAACGATTAATACGACTGCTGCGCAAACGAAGCGAGTGCCTGAGGGCGTTTGGCTCAAGTGTCCGTCGTGCGAGGCTGTGCTCTACAACGAAGATTTGGCCGCCAATCTGCATGTTTGTCCTAAGTGCGATCATCACATGCGCCTAGGCGCGCGTGCCCGCATTGAGTCGCTGCTCGACCTTGAGGGTCGTGTTGAGATTGGGTCTAACACGCGCTCAATGGATCCACTCAAATTCAAGGATTCGCGTAAGTATCCCGAGCGAATCCAAGAGGCGGCACGTCAAACTGGTGAAAGTGACGCGCTGATTGTGACTAGCGGCAGTATTCATAGTGTGGCCTGCGTGTTGGCGTGCTTTGAATTTGAGTTCATGGGTGGCTCGATGGGCTCGGTCGTTGGTGAGCGATTTGTGCAAGGTGTACAAGCGGCCATTGCACAGAAGGTACCTTTCATTTGCGTGGCTGCCTCGGGTGGCGCGCGCATGCAAGAAAGTTTGTTTTCATTGATGCAAATGGCTAAAACCAATGCCATGCTGACGCGTTTGTCAGAGGCAAAGTTGCCTTTTATCAGCGTGCTCACAGATCCTACAATGGGCGGTGTGTCAGCTAGCTTTGCGTTTATGGGTGACGTTGTGATTGGCGAGCCCAAAGCTTTAATTGGTTTTGCTGGCCCGCGTGTGATCGAGCAAACCGTTCGTGAAAAACTGCCTGAGGGTTTTCAGCGCTCAGAATTTTTGCAGCAAAAAGGTGCGATCGACATGGTGTTGGATCGCAGACAATTGCGTGCAGAGCTTGCCCGCCTAATGGCGATCTTGACGAATCAGCCGGTCGACGCCGTCACTGCTTAACGCGCTTGCCTCAGGCGCATGCACCCACCGCGTCACGTCGCGGTGTTTAAACTTAGCGCCTGGGCAATGCCTCCATTGCGTATATTGACTAGCTGTTGAGCTACGGTAACGCTAAAGCTAGCGTTTTGACCCATCTCGTCAAAAATCTCTTTCAAGCCAAAGATCGCTTGCGTCTGCTGTAAGGCCAACTCGTAGGGTGACAGAAGGGCGGAGGCTTGGCGGGCGACAGTGACAAGGGTCTTTTGCAGTAACTCGCTTAATGGGTCTTGAATCCGGTAGGCAATGCCCAACTCGTCAATGCCACCTAAATACTGGATCCACGCTGCTAAACCCAAAGCCAGTCTGGCATAAGATTTTTTCTTTGTCTGAAGCTCTTTGATCGTTTTGAGCCAGCGTTGGGGGATTTTCTGTGAGCCGTCCATCGCAATTTGTTGTGTGCGATGCGCTAACGCTGTATTGGTAAAACGAGCCAGAAGACTGTTGCGATAAGCGTTGAGGTCGAGGCCCGGTAACGCGGGAAGAGTGGGCTGAATCTCTTCGCGCATTAGCGTCTCAAGAAAGTTCACGAGCGCGGACTGTTGCATGGCTTGATCGACCGTTTGCCAACCGGCCAGTGCGCCCAAGTACGCGATTGCTGAATGCGTACCGTTAACCATCCGCAGCTTTAACGTTTCAAAAGCGGCGGCTGATTCAATAAATCTTGCGCCACCTAAATCCCAAGCCGGATGTTCTGACGCAAACCGATCTTCGATGACCCATTGGCAAAAGGTCTCAGCGACTACCGGCCAGGCGTCCTGCACTCCAAGACGCTTCGCAATCGCCAAACGATCGCCCTCTGTCGTTTTAGGGACAATCCGATCGACCATTGA
>CALCPT010000047.1 GCA_937897265.1 uncultured Alcaligenaceae bacterium | reverse complement strand
CGATGAGTTTGGTTACGGCGTTGCGCATCTTGATCTCCGAGGGGTATTTGTTGCTAGACTCGAGGCAGAACGAAAAGGATGCTTAGCTCGAGCCATGCATTCGTGAGCCAAAGTGTAAACCGAGAGTTCAAAAACACAAGTAAATGCTCATCTGGGATAAGGTATTGTTCACTTGGTAGCCGGCAGTTATGATTCGTTTGAAGGGATCGGTTTTTCCTACAGATACAAGAAAAAGCATTTCACGACGCGCTCGGAGACATTTTTGATTACACGTAAGCTAGGTGCCATCGCTTTTGTGCTTGCCTTGTTCGGCTCGCCCTCTGTAGGCTTGGCGGCCGACTATCCCGCTGATAAGCCAATCAAGATGGTCGTCGGCTTCACCGCTGGCGGAGCAGCCGATAAGCTCGCGCGGCCGGTAGCCGATCGCATGGCAAAATTTTTAGGTCAAACCATCGTGATGGAATATCGCCCAGGCGTGGCGGGCGGGATCGCACTTGAACTGGTTGCGCGCGCGCCTGCCGATGGTTATACGATTCACCTGACATCACAGGGGCCGATGACGTTCGGTCCCTCGTTGCGCAAGGCCAACTTTGATCCAGTCAATGATTTCACCCCCATTGGGATGGTCTCCAGCGGTGGGTCACTGATTGCTGTCTTGCCGTCATCGCCGGCGAAAGACGTCAATAGTTTTATCGCCTTGGCAAAAGCGAATCCGGCGCAATGGAGCTATGGCACCTCTGGGATTGGAGGTTCAGGTCATTTGGCGGCCGAGCAGTTTAAGATTGCAACGGGCTTACAAATTGCTCATGTGCCTTATAAAGGCGGGGCTGGTGCGTTAACTGACTTATTGGGTGGGCATATCCCTGTGTTGTTTTCGTCAATTGGCTCAATCGCTACCAATGTTGAGGCGGGCCAAGTGAAAGCGCTTGCCGTGAGCTCGCTGGCCCGTAGCAGTATGTTCCCGAACGTACCAACTATCGCTGAAAGTGGTTTCCCAGGCTTTGATTCACCGGTCTGGTTTGGCGTCGTGGGGCCCGCAGGTCTGCCGGCAGCGATTACAGCCAAACTGGTTGCGGCGCTCGATGCTGCGATGGAAGACCCCGAGGTGTTAAAGATAATCCGACAAGATGGATACGAACCGCTAAAAATGACGCCTGCAGAAATGAAAGCGGCCATTCAAAATGAACTCAAGCAATGGGCTGATTTAATTAAAAAGACAGGGATGAAGGCGGATTAGCGCCAGTCATTCGATGATGCCACTGCCGCTAACGTACAGTCAGTTTGCGCTTGAGGTTATTTGGCCGAGGCGACTTCCAGCATGATCTCGTTGCGTCGTAAAAACCAAAGCGTCCAAGGCGGATCGTAGCGGGCAAGCGAGGGCATGCCGATCGCAGTCAATTTCTGCTGAGCGACAAAAGCCCGCAATAAGGCGGTTTGTTGTTCAACGTCGTTATCGTCGACTAACCCCGAGAAACGCACAACGGCCAGACGTTTAGGCGGTAACGCCACCAGTCGAACTTTCTGATCATTAGGTGTTGGCAGCGTTTCAAGTGTGTAGCTCGCCGGCATAATGAAACGAATGACCCAGCCTGCAGGATCAGGGCTTTGCATGACAGGTGCGGTCATGGCAATTTTCTCATTTGGCGATTCGTTTTGTATGACGGGCGCGGTCATGGCAATACTCTGCTTGCGTATGTTACCGCCAAAGATGTACCCCGCTAGCAAACGAAACCCAGCACTGATGGCGTCGCTGCGCTCGCCAGACACAGTCACTTCGGCGGCAATCAGCGAAGGGTATTCTCTAATTTCGAAGGGTGCCTCTTGCAAGATGCTGCGGTAAGACGGTTCTTCTGTCGCCATAGCAGTACCCGTTAGCGTTGAGAGTAATAAGATCGTGGATAACAAAATTTTTTGTATCATGATGTCGAATAAGAAGTGAAGGCATTCATACAGTCTAACTGTTAAGGCGTAGCATGCAGTCTCTCGGGGGCAATCACTCGGTCGATCAAGTGGCTTGGCGCAAGCCTAGCTTAGCTTTTGCCAGTATTGTATTTGGTCTGCTGGTTGGCCTCAGTTCCTTTGCGGCTAAGGCGACAGATGCTCAGGCTGCGGCGAACTATTTTTTTGCCAATACCTATCTGATCGATCTTGGTCAGGGCTCGCAATTGTCGCAAGTGATGCGTGCTTCGCAAGCTGGTGGATTTGAAACCGCAAACGGAAACTGGGTCAGCTTCAAAGGTTGGTATTCGACGAATTGGACAGACTCGCGTCTGGCAATGATGACCCAATTAACGCCTTGGCTTGGCTTCATTTGGGGTGCTAGCACGGGCGAACTCGGTGAAAAATATACGATCGATCCAAGCGTTAAAGTCGGTTTGGTCGTTCGTCATGACTTTGCTAAAAACGCAAGCTTGTCATTTAAGGCGACGACCATCTTTGGTGGTAGCTTAAGAGAAAAATCCTGCATCGCAGATTATGGTGAAGTCGGCGGGCAACAAAAAGTGAACTGCCGTTTGGCGGCAACGCCAATTGCGCCCGCTGATACCTTGCAGTATCTGTACAACATGAAGCCACTCAATTCTTATTTTTTATCTCTTCAATACTCACTTTCATTTTAGACATCGACCAATCGAGGCGGGGCTAGTGCCATGATCAACATCAAACAGACTCTTTGGATAATCGCGTTTAGTCTGTCTACGACAGCGTCTGCGACTGCGCAACAGGCTTGGATGAGCCCCGAGGTTGGTGCGGCGTGGTCGCAAGGCTATTTAGGGCAGGGTATTCGAATCAATATGATTGATGACTTTGGCGCGAACTGTGACCGGGCATTGGGCAGATGCCACGGTGCCTGGACGACGTGGCAGGCGCAGTCTGTGGCGCCCCGCGCTGCAGTGATCACGCACGAATCTGTCACGGGAGTCGTTGGGCTCGTTGCGTCGTCATTAAATGTCTTTAACTTATCGTATGGTTTTTATAGCAGCCTCACTCCTTTTCCGACTGAATTGGCTTTGTTAGGCTATGCACAAAGTGGTAGCGCGGTCATTGTTAAATCTGCTGGTAACAGCAGTATCCCAGTCGGCGCGGCGGTCCCATCGGGCGAATTGCGGGGGCGAGTGGATAATCTTGCGGTTAGTCTGGCGGGGCAGCCCTCGGCAATTCTGGTTGGTGCTCTGGCAAAAAACGGCACACCTGCAAATCCAGCCTCAATGGCCAGCTATTCAAATGTGGCAGGGACGAGCCCTGTTGTACAAAGAAATTTTTTGGTCGTTGGCGTTGATAGCAATGCCTTGGGAGGGCTAGCTGGTACGTCGTTTGCGGCGCCAATCGTTTCAGGCTACGCAGCAATTGTCGGCAGCAAGTTCACCATGGCCAACGCAACGGCAGTGGCAAATCAGTTGTTGAACACTGCTCGAACCGATACCGTCTCGGGTTATAACCCAGCGATCTACGGGCGCGGTGAGGCGAGCCTCACCCGTGCTTTGGCGCCAGCCAGCATTCGTTAGGTGTCATCAGCGTGACTGGCGAAGTCAGTCTGCTCTAATGCTCTTTTATTGATGAAGGAAGGTTATGCAACCACTCAAAGGTATCAAGGTGGTGGATCTGAGCAAGGTGCTGGCTGGGCCACTTTGCGCACAGTATCTTGGTGAGTTAGGTGCCGAGATTATTAAAATCGAGCCCGTTGGTCACGGTGATGATACCCGCGGCTGGTTGCCACAAACCAATGGTCAATCAGCAATCTTTATGGCAGTGAACCATAATAAGCGCAGCGTGGCTCTTGATTTAAAAACTCAAGCCGGTCAAAAGATCCTGCACGAGCTTGTGCAAAATGCAGATGTTGTCTTGCAAGGTTTTGGTGGCGGTACTGCAGCCAAGCTTAAAGTTGATTATGAGACTCTAAGTGCATTGAATCCGCGGTTGATTTATTGCGAAATTTCAGGCTATGGGCGCTCGGGTCCGCTTGGGGACGAACCCGGCTATGACGTCATGCTTCAAGCGTTTAGTGGCATGATCAGCACGATGGGGGCGCCAGACGGCGACTTAGCTCGCGCAAGCTTTTCACCAGTTGACATGGGTACCGGCATGTTTGGGCTCAGTGGTGTACTCGCAGCGCTGCTAGAACGTGGGCGAACCGGCAAGGGTGTTTATCTTGAGTTGTCGTTGCTCGATACATCTCTTGGGTTTCTGACTTACATGGCACAGAGCTACTGGCAGAGCGGAAACGATCCAAAGCCGATGGGTACGGGGCATCCCTCCATGTGCCCGTATCAAGTCTTTGAAACAGCCGATCTGCCAATCATGCTTGGAGCCGGTAACGATGCACAGTGGCGACGCTTTTGCTCAGTCGCGGGTTTAGAAGAGCATGTTGATCGTCCAGATCTCGCGACAAATGCGTTACGCGTTAAGAATATGAGTACTACGGTTGCGCTAGTGCAGACAAAGATGAAAACTAAGACACTTGCGCAGTGGCTTGAGTGCCTAAGTCAATGCGGCGTGCCCGCCGCACCTATCCATAAGCTCAGCGAAGCCTTGTCACACCCGCAGGTGGCTGCCCGAGGGTTGATTGTTCAAACCGAACACCCAACCGTAGGCCCCCTACAGCAGATTGGGTTGCCGATTAAGTTTCAAGATCAGGCACGCCGCGCGCAACGACCGCCGCCTTTGCTCGGCGAACATACCCAAGAGGTCTTGGCCGAGCTTGGTTACACGGCCGGGGCGATACAAGCGCTGCGTAGTGCAGGTGTCGTTCAGTAGGTTGGTCAAACGTACATTTTTAAAATTGCAAAAGAAGACGCATGAAATACATTAATTATTCAGTGGCCGATCAAATCGCCGAGATCAGTCTGAATCACGCTCCGGTAAACGCCTTGAACATCCCCATGCTGGTTGAGATTGTCTCAGCCTTCAAAGCTGCGCGTGATGACGATCAAGTGCGTGCAGTCATTCTAGCGAGCAACTTGCCAAAAAGATTTTGCGCTGGACTCGATTTGGATATTTTGCTGGATGAAACGGGTAAGTCAGTACGTGAATTCTTAGATCAGCTCTATGTTGATCTTGCCGATGTTCAGCACACGCTGGGTAAGCCGTCGATCGCAGCCATTGATGGCGCAGCGCGTGCTGGCGGGATGACCTTATCGATCTCTTGTAATGTGATCATTGCGAGTCGCTCGGCAACGTTTGGCTATCCAGAAATTGACGTCGGCATGATTCCCGCAATCCACTTTATTCATCTGCCCTCAATCGTCGGGCGCCATCGAGCCTTTGAGATTCTTTTCAGTGGTCGCGTCTTTGATGCACAAGAGGCTGTCGAACTTGGCTTGGTGAGTCAAGTCGTTGAGGAGGGCACTGCTCTACAAGCTGCCCGTGTCATGGCTAAGATGTTCGCCTCTAAGTCGCCCAATGTGATGCGGATGGGGCACAAGGCTTTTATGCGAATCAACGATGCCGGCTACCGCCGTGATATCGGGGCGGTCGTAGATACGTTTTGTGCAGTCGCCGCAAGCCCCGACGCAAAAGAAGGGATCAGCGCCTTTATCGAAAAACGGCCACCGAAGTGGCCGACTTGACACAAAATAGACGACCAAATAGCTAGACGTTGCGCAAAAACGGCCACCGAAGTGGCCGTTGTCACGCGGGAGACATCGATATTATTTTTTGACTAACGGGCAAACGCTCTCAGACAATGGGCGAAACGCCTGATCACCTGGGATGACTGCGTTGATCTTCAACAGGTCCCAAGGGCCCTTCGATTCAGAGGGCTTTTTAGCTTCAGCCAAATACATGTCGTGGACCATGCGACCGTCAGCGCGAATCTTACCTTTTGTGGCAAAGAAGTCGTTAATTTCGAGCTCTCGCATCTTGGCCGCAACGGCATCGGCATCATCAGTGCCTGCGGCGGTCACAGACTTCAGATAATGCATCGTTGCCGAATACGCACCAGCTTGCACCATGGTTGGCATATCGCCTTTGTTGCGCTCACCAAAACGTTTTGAAAAAGCGCGGGTTTCGTCGGTGCGATCCCAATAAAAACCATCGGTGAACAGCAAGCCTTGTGCGACTGACAGGCCCATCCCTTTGATATCAGACAAAAACATTAACAAGGTAGCCATCTGCTGCCCACCTTTGATAATGCCAAATTCTGAAGCTTGACGCACAGAATTTTGCGCGTCTGAGCCGGCATTGGCCAAGCCGATAATTTTGGCTTTTGATGCCTGTGCTTGCAATAAGAACGAAGAGAAGTCAGGCGAATTTAACGGCGCACGCACACTGCCAAGAACTTTGCCGCCATTGGCAAGAACAACCTCAGCCGTATCCTTTTCTAGGGCATGACCGAAAGCATAATCGGCCGTAATGAAAAACCAGCTGTTACCGCCGCCTTTCGTAATCGCGGCACCCGTACCGTGAGCCATTGCATAGGTGTCGTAGGTGTAATGAACGCCGTACGGTGAGCATTCAGCATTGGTCAAGGCAGAGCTTGCCGAGCCTGAAAAAATCACAAGACGCTTTTTTTCACGAGCGAGTTTTTGCATCGCTAACGCCGAGGCAGAGTCGGTTGACTCAATGACCAGTTTGACGTCGTCGCGGTCGTACCATTCGCGCACGCGGGCGGCAGTAATATCAACTTTGTTTTGATAGTTCGCTGACAGTACCTCGATTGGGCGGCCTAACACCTTGCCACCGAAATCTTCTACCGCCATCTTGACGGCGTTCACCATGTTAGGGCCGCCAATGGCGGAATAAATACCCGACATGTCGACAATTGCACCAATGCGAAATGGTTTGACGTCTTGCGCAGAGGCAAGATTAGTCAGTGTGCTCGCGCCCAGTATGCCGGCGGCAATGAGAGTAGAAAGAATCGTTTTTTTAAAATTCATTGAGTGTCTCTGTTCGTAAAATTAGGTTGAACGACTGCGTCAACCGCTGTGTTTCTTGAAAACCAAACCTATATTGCCTGAAATATACTTAAATTGCTGTTTTCCTGATCTAGAGAAAACCCTTGTTTGAGGCATTTTTCGTTCGTATACACTGAACCAAGCGTGTGAAATACCAGCGTTTACCCACTTAACAATGCAGGAATCCCCCATGACTGAAAGTGCCAGAAATCTTAAAAATACCCTTGATGACATGCAAAACGCTTGGAACCTGGCTGCTAAGGTATGGAATCCAGAGGCGCTTGCCAATCTGTACGCCGACAATGCCTTGTTTTATGGTGGCCGAGCAGGTCATTCGGTTGGAGTTGCTGCAATTCAGGCTTACTTTGCGTCTTATGATGGCATCATTCATTCAGCGGTACTAGACTTGATCGAACAAGAGTTGGTGCAGATCAGCCCAGAAAGTTTTGTCTCGCAAGGGCTAGGGGCGTTTTCGTTCGTGCTGGCGGGTGGGCGCCAAACACAATCGGTGCTGCGTACGACGCTTGTATTAAGCAAGCTAAACGGGCAGTGGAAAATACAAGTGCATCATTTTTCGGTGACACCGGCAGTGCCGCCGCTTGGTGATGCTTAATAAAAAAGGCCTTCTTTTATAACGGCCAAGGAGACAGCTTGAAAATCACCGCAATCGAAGACCTCCATGCAGATGGCGGCTGGCGAACCCTATCATTTTTGAAAATTACAACCGATACCGGCTTAATCGGTTGGTCTGAGTTTAGTGAGGGGAGTTCTTCCCCCGGACTTGGCGGTGTGATTCTCAAACTCGGGCAAAGCCTGCTAGGCTCTGATCCGAGACAGATCAATCTGATTCATGCCAAGTTGTTTGCGGTGACGCGAATTTTTTCTGGCGGCTTAATCTCGCAGGCAATCGCTGCACTTGAAAATGCCTGCTTAGACTTAAAAGCAAAAGAGCTCAACGTTCCGGTTCATCAGTTATTTGGTGGCGCCTTACGTAAAACGCTACCAATCTATTGGTCGCAATGCGGTACCTTGCGTTCGCGCTTTGCACCAGTGTTTGATGCTGCGCCTTTGCGCTCGTTAGACGATATCGTGGCGTTAGGGCAAGAGGCTAAAGCACGTGGCTTCAAGGCACTCAAGACTAATATTCTGTCTTTTGAAAATGGCGCCTGTAACAATTATCGCCCCGGCTTTGGCATCGGAACTGGTTTTCCAGAGCTGAACCTCGACGATAAGCTTCTTAATACGATTGTTGAATTGCTTGCCGCCTTCGAGCAGGGTGCGGGCAAAGGCGTAAAGCTAGCGCTCGATCTAAACTTTCACTTTAAGCCTGAAGGCGCAAAAAGAATTGCACGCGCACTTGAGCGCTTTAATCTCATGTGGCTTGAAGTCGACATACAAGATCCGCGGGCCTTGGCTGAGGTCAAACAGTCAACGACGACACGGATCTCTTCGCTCGAAACGCTCTTGGGACGGCAAGCGCTTCGTCCGTATCTAGAGGCCAACGCGGCAGATGTTGCGATCATTGATCCGCAATGGAACGGCTTGTTAGAGGCCACCAAAATGGCGACGATGGCTGAAAGCTACGAAATCAACGTGGCTTCGCACAACTATCACGGGCAATTGTCGTCACTGATGGGAGCGCATTTTTCAGCAGCCACCTCAAATTTCAGCATCATGGAATACGTGGTCGATGAGGCTGCGTTTACGCGTGAATACATGACTCATCCGATTCAAATTGTCGATGGTGAAATCGTATTGCCAGAGGGCCCAGGTTGGGGCTCAGATATTAATGAAGAAGCTGTTCGTGCAAGACCTGCTAAATCGCTCTTCTGACAACATCGTAGAGTTGAAATTTTTTAGCATATTATTAATGCTATGAATGCGGATCAATAGAAGTGGTTCTCCATTATGAAAATAAAATCTGTTCACGCGCGTTGGTTGCACGTTCCTATCCCTTTTGAAAAACAGCATGTTTCGGATTTTGGACGAGTCGCCTCCTTTGATTCGGTGTTGGTTCGAATTGAAACTGTTTGTGGATTAGTTGGTTGGGGCGAGGCAAAAGAGGAAGTCGGTAGCGAGGGCAACAGCCACGGTGTGGTTGCAATCATTAATCAGAAATTTGGGCCTGCGTTAATTGGCGAAGATCCACGCGAGATTAATCGTTTGTATGAGTTGATGTACAACGGTTGTCGTGGGCACTACGCGTTAGCGCACGGGCATGTCTTTCCTATTTTAGGTCGGCGCGGTGTTTCAATTTCTGCCATGAGTGGTATTGACCTTGCGTTATGGGATTTATTAGGTAAGCATTTAAATGCACCAGTGTGGCGCTTGCTAGGGGGGCGTAAAGCTTCGCACATGGCAGCCTACGCATCAGGCGGTTGGGCCGACGCCGATCATATTGGCGAACAACTGTTAGGTTACGTGGCGAAAGGCGGCTTCAAAGCAGTCAAAATGCGCGTGGGAGTCATTGATGGGGATCCAATTCACTCAGCGAAGCGAGTGATTGCTGCGCGCGAGGCGCTTGGGCCGGATATCGGGTTGGCCTGTGATGCACACGGTACTTACAACGTGGCTCAGGCCAAACGGTTTTGTCGGTTGGTAGAGGACTGTAACCTGATGTGGTTCGAAGAGCCGGTGACGGCTGACGATAAGCGGGGTATGGCAGAAGTGCGTGCTGCGACCGCGATACCGATCGCTGCCGGTGAGAGCGAATTTAATCGTTTTGACTTTCGTGATTTAGCCGAGCTTCGGGCGGCTGATATCTTCCAGCCAGATCTTGCAATTTGTGGGGGCATCTCTGAGGCAATGCGGATTGGTGCGATCGCGTCAGCCTGGAACTTGCGGCTTGCGCCGCATCTGTGGACTGGAGCCCTCGCTTTTGCTGCGGGTATGCATGTTGCTGCCGCCTCGCCTGCTGGGTGGCTCTTAGAGTACTCGCTAGGTGCGAACCCACTATTGCAAGAGCTTGCCGTAGAGCAGTTCACAGTCCATGAGGGCATGGTTGAAATTCCAGATCGGCCTGGTTTGGGGATCACTATTCGACAAGAGTTTGTTGATCGCTACGCAGTGACGTAACGATTTGCTCTGATTGTTTGACTAGTGAAATAACGTGATCGTTTTAATCAACAATTCTTGACAGGTGATTTGGACATGCTGCGTTGCATTGCTTTGATTGCTAGATTGAGTCTAGCCTTAATTGTATTTAGCGGTTTTTCGAATGTTGTTCATTCGCAAACCACATACCCATCAAAAGGGCTTCGTATGGTGGTGCCCTTTGCGCCTGGTGGTGCCACCGATATTTTGGGTCGCATGGCAGCGCAGCATCTGACTCAGGCTTGGGGGCAACCTGTTGTCGTTGAAAATAAACCAGGTGCTGGCGGTAATATTGGTGCAGATGCGGGCGCGAAAGCCGCCGCGGATGGCTATACCTTGACCCTCGCTGCTGCCGGCTTTATGGCGGTGAATCCGTCGCTTTATACGAATCTGACATATAACTCGCTCACTGATTTTTCGCCAGTGATCCTATTGGTTAAGGCGCCTCTGTTACTGGTTGTAAACCCTGCGGTTCAGGCGCAGTCTTTGAGCGAATTCATTGAGTTAGCAAAACGTAATCCTGGCAAAATCAATTTGGGCAACGGAGGTACGGGTACCGCTCAACATTTAGGGGGTGTGAGTTTCAGCTTGGCCGCGAATATTGATTTGAACCATGTGCCATACAAGGGTAGTGCACCTGCGACGACTGATTTGCTTGGCGGTATCGTCGATGCGCAGTTCGATAATATGGTTACGCTTGTGCCCTACGTCAAAAGCGGCAAGCTTCGCGCGTTAGCGGTATCTTCATTACAGCGCGTTGCAGCAATGCCCGACGTACCAACAATGGCTGAAAGCGCCTTGCCAGGGTTTGAGACGGGCACTTGGTATGGCATCGTGGCCCCCAAAAATACGCCAACAGACATCGTCGATAAGCTCAATGGTGAGTTGCGAAAAATGTTGGCTTTACCCGATGTGAAAGAAAAACTTGCTGCCATGGGCCTTGAGGCAAGCGCAAATACACCCGCTGAGTTTAGTGCGCTCATTCGTAGTGAGATTGTGAAGTACGCAGCTATCGTGAAGTCAGCCAAGATTAGTGCGAACTGAGGTCTTTCCCGCGCTTAAGGACAGGCATTCTTTTGGCTTGAAAGTTCAGCCCGCGACAACTACTCAAGCTTAACGCCCGCCTTCTGAATCACGGCACCCCATTTTGCGTATTCGCTGTTGATGAAACTCGCGAATTCTTTTGGGGTTCCGCCGATGGTTAGCATGCCGGTTGAGTCTAGTTTGGTGCGAATCGCTGGATCAGCAATCGATTGTATGAGTGCCTTGGAGAGCACTTCGACGCGTGCGGGATCCATGCCGGCGGGGCCGACAATTCCCATCCAGCCAACGGCCTCAAAACCCTCAAGCCCTTGTGCGGCGATTGGGCGCACGCCCGGTAGGGTGTCGATTGGCTTGGCTGTGCTAACGGCTAAAGCACGCAACTCGCCGCGATTGATGAACGGGATGACTAAGGGCGCGGCTTCAAACAGCACGTCTATCTGTCCACCCAACAAGTCAGTGACCGCTGCTGGTCCACCCTTGTAAGGTACGTGCTGCATCTTGATACCCGCTAATTGCTTGAACATCTCTTGCGTTAGATGGCTAGTTGAGCCATTGCCTGGCGAGCCAAAATTCAAACCATTAGGTTTGGCTTTAGCCGCCTCAATCAAATCGGCAACCGATTTGATATTTGACTTTGCAGAGACAACCAGCGTTTGCGCAACGGCAGCCACCAGCATGATCGGTGTGAAGTCTGTTCGTGGGTCGTAATTTGCTTCTTTGAAGAGATGGGGCGCTATCCCCAGCGGGCCACTAGCGTTCATGCTGAGGGTGTAGCCATCGGCCGGCATCCGAATCAGATATTTACTGCCGATTGTGCCGCCAGCGCCAGCTTTGTTATCAATAATGACGGGTTGTCCCAAGTACTTCGTTAAACCTTCTCCCATCATGCGTGCCAGCGAATCGACGGCTTGCCCAGCAGGGTAGGGGACCACCATCGTAATAGGCTTATCCGGAAACCCATCTTTCGGTTGAGCCATCGCGTTGAGGCTACACGCTGCGAACACTAGCGACGTGAATATTTTGAGAGGAATCTGGTTCATGATTGTTTTTCGAGTTCGTCAAATGAGTAAACTAGTATAGGTCGAGTCTTACACGCAGATACAATGTAGGGCTGAAAAAGCAAAAAATACAAAAATAATGCCCTGGGGTATCAATCGTCCCAAGTGGCAAAGCACCAAGGAGACGCGCATGAAAAAAACAGAACCATCTGTCAGCCGCGAACTGGCGAACTGGGTGAGCGCATTACAGTACAAAGATTTGAATCCTGAGATCATTCAATACGCCAAGCGGTACTTGTTGGATGCCTTGGCTGTCGCGTGGGCTGGTTCAAGAGCGATGGGGACGGAAGGCGTGCACGCGTGGGTAACCGCTCAAGGCGGTAAGGCTGAGAGCCGAGTTTGGTTAACCAACGAGTATCTGCCGGCAACCTCTGCGGCGTTTATCAACGGCATTTACGCGGCGGCGCTTGATTTCGATAGCGTTCATGATCAGGCAACGTCGCATCCGGATATCGTCATCATCCCGGCACTGTTGGCGCTTGCTGATCGGCAACCCATGCATGGTAAAGATTTCTTGACTGCATATATCGCAGGCGCAGAAATGCATGTGCGCTTATGTATGGGTATTGGTCATAATCCTGGCTGGTTCATGACTTCAACGCTTGGAGTATTTGCCTCTGCCGCAATCTCGGCGCGTGCGCTTGGTCTGGATGTGAATGGGATTCATACTGCGATGGGGATTGCACTGAGCCGCGCTGCTGGAACCCAGCAATCATTGGTCGAGGGTGCGTTGGTCAAACGATTGCAGTCTGCCTTCGCGGCCCGCGATGGGGTTGAGGCGGCGTTTTTATCTCAGTGTGGCATCACTGCACCAAAACAAATGTTTGAAGGTGAAAGAGGCTTTGATAATTTGTACGAACCGCTTGATCGTGCCCGAACCTTGGGTGGCTTAGGTCAGTCATACCTGCTTCAAACCTTAACCTTAAAAAATTATCCTAGTTGTTTTTGTAACCATGCTGCGATTGTGGCCACAGAGCGACTTGTTGCGCAGCACAACCTGACCAGTGATCAAGTCGCAAACTGTACTGTGAAGATTACGCCTTATATGAATCGCCTGGTTGGGGCACAGTTTTCGTATGGCGATAGTCCTCAGGTGGCTGCGCAATTTAGTGTGCAGTATTCACTTGCAAGTATCCTCTTGCGTGGATCGTTTAGATTGCAGGATATTGATACCGACGCGGTGCTTGACCCTGCAGTCATGCAATGTATTCAGAAAATCAAGATTGAAATTGATCAAACAGAATCAGGAAAATTTACCCCAGCAACTGTGATCATTCAAACAAAGGCTGGAGAGCTGTTGAGCTGCACGGTGAATGAAATTCCGGGTACCCCTGCAAGCCCTCTGGATGATACGCAGGTTAGGGCGAAGGCTATGACTTGCTTGACCAGCGGGCCCTATGCAATGAGCGAGGCACAGGCGCGCAAGCTCATTGCACGAATTGATGCCATCGATCAAGTTGAAAATATGCAAGAGTTTTGGAATCTTGCATGAAGGATGAATTGAGAGAACTTAGTAAAAATCATCCTATCAAAGAAAAACTGAGATCCACTACATACTCTTGTTTCTAAGAAAAAATCGAGACTTCAATGCAAAATATCTTTATACGCTCAATCATGGCCAGTGCAATGTTGTTGGCAGCCTGTGCAAGCACGTCAGCGTTTGCGCAGTCAAAGACTGCAGCAGAGCAATGGCCAAGCAAAACGATCACGATGATTTCGCCCTTTGCGGCAGGCACGACAAGCGATGTCGTCGCGCGAATTTTCGGACAAGGCCTCAGTAAAGTCTTGAACGTACCGGTCATTGTCGATAATAAAGTTGGTGCAAGCGGCAATATCGGTATGGCTCAATTCGCGAAAGCGGCGCCTGATGGCTACACCTTGGCGATGGGAACCATCACCACCAATGCAATCAATCAGGCGTTGTTCTCAAAGCTACCGTTTGCGCTGTCTGATTTTTATGCTTTGGGTGTCGTTGGTATTACGCCTAACTTGCTTGTGGTGCCCGCTAGTTCTTCTGTGAAGACAGTTGGTGATTTGGTGCAGATGGCTAAAGACAAGCCGGGTAAATTGACCTTTGGATCGGCGGGCAACGGTACGACTGGGCAACTGGCGGGCGAGCTCATTAAGGTTCGTACGGGCGTTGATATGCTCCATGCCCCTTACAAAGATGCGACACGTGCGCTGACCGATCTTGCCGCGGGCGAAATTGACTTTATGTTTTATCACCCAGCCGCGGTGATGGCCTTGATTCAAGGTGGTCGTCTACGCCCGATTGCTGTATCAAGTTCGACTCGATCAAGCGCTGCGCCTGACGTGATCCCCGTTGACCAACAAGGGATCAGTGATTTTGATTTGGCGGCCTGGTGGGCACTGTATGCACCTGCCGGTATCTCGCCAGAGTTGAAAGTGCGCTTAAGAGCCGTGACGCAGGAAGTGTTAGCTGATCCCCAAGTCGTGCAAACTCTAATCGCGCGAGGATTCGAATCTAAGCCCTTACGGGGTGATGAGATTGACATTTATCTCGCCAAAGAGGCCGATAAATGGGCGGATATTGTGAAACGGGCGGGCGCACGCGTAGATTAAGCGTAAAAAAGACTCGTTTTCCTAGGGTAAGTGCTATGCCTTTGGCATTGACGAATGGGGGCTTGGCTCCTATAGTCAAACAGGCGTAGCACAGGCACAGCCCTATCAGGCAGTACGCCATATGGTTCTACGCTTTAAACGTGCGGTCCGGCAGGATCCCGACAATAAACCGAGGAGCAGCAATGAAAGAAACATCAAAATCACGCCGCCAACTATTGCAAGCGGGTTCAGCCGCCGGTGCAATGGCGCTGTTGGGCTTGCCTGCAATTGTTCAAGCACAGACTGACAAAATTCGTATTGGTCACCTTACGCCGTTAACCGGATTTTTAGGGCCCTTGGGCGAGTACGGCACCATGGGGATCAAGCAGGCCGTCGACGAAATCAACAAGGCCGGCGGCATTACGGGGCTTCAAGTTGAACTGTTGACCGAAGACTCGGTGAATCCAGCTACCGCAGCAAGTAAAGCGCAGCGTATGTTTGAGCGCGATGGTGTGATGTGCTTGCTGGGTGAAATTAACTCGGCTTCAGGTCTGGCGATCAGCCAAGTCGCGTTGCGCAACAAAAAGATTTTCATTAACACCGGCGGTAACTCTGACGAGCTACGTGGCAAAAGCTGTAATAAGTTTATGTTCCACGTCGAGTGCGCAAACTCAATGTATGTGAACACCCTAGGTCGTGCCTTGTTGCAACAAGGAATGGTGAAGGGCAAGTCGTGGTATTTCTTGACGGCTGACTATGCATTTGGACATGACCTCACACGCGTCGCAAGCCGCTTTTTGGCGGCCCAAGGCGGCAAGATCGCTGGCGAAGATAAAGTGCCAACAGACGCCACCGACTACTCGGCTTATATGTTGAAGATCCGTCAGGCTAAGCCTGATGTCGTGATCTCTAACCTGGCTGGCACGCAGATCACCAGCTTCATGAAGCAATATTCTGAGTATGGACTGCCTTTCCCGATTGCCGGTTTTGGTTTTGATACCGCCTTGGCTTGGGGTGCAGGTGCCGATAACTTCTTGGGAACCTGGCCTGTGCCATGGCACCATGATGTCGATTCGCCCAGCTCTAAAGCCTTTGTCGCTGAATTTGTTAAGCGTCATGGCAAACCGCCTGAAAACCAAGCGTGGGGCGACTACACCGTCATGAAGATTATGGCTCAAGCCATGAATGACCTGAAATCGACTGATTCAATGAAAGTCATTGAGCACTTTGAAAAAGGTGCGCAGTTTGATATTTTGAAGAGTCGTCCAGGTTACTTCCGTAGCTGGGATCATCAGTTGATGCAACAGATGTACACACTGACACCCAAGAAAAAAGGTGCAGCCCGTGACAAATGGGATTTCTTGCAATTGGGCGCAACAGTTCCCAATGCCGATGAGTCACTTGAAATCATTGCGCCGACTCGCGAAGAGAATCCCTGCAATCTGACTTAATCGGATTCCAACCGCGTCCAAGCTTTTTTTAGGCTGATTCGCTCCCGTGATCTGAAAAGGTTACGGGAGTCGTTTTATTTTTATGGTTTGAAAGTCGATGCAACTCATCTTTTTTTTAGAACAAGTTTTAAATGGCCTGATGATCGGAGGCTATTACCTGTTGATTGCGCTTGGGCTGTCATTAATCTTTAGCTTAGGTGGAATCGTCAACTTGGCGCACGGTGCGTTCTATGCGTTGGGTGCCTACGGTGCGGTCGTGTTGACTCAGCACATTGGGTTTGGTGGGGCGCTGGTGCTGTCGCCAGTATTAGTTGGCCTCTTAGGCATCGCGTTCGAGCGTTTGCTGTTGCGTCGCTTTTATCAAAGCGATCCGATTTTAGGTCTGCTACTCACCTTTGGTTTGGCGATGATCGCCGAGCAAGTCATTCGAATGATTTGGGGTTCGAGTCCGTTGGCGTACTCGATTCCGTCTGCGTTAAAAGGGCAGGTCGTGTTGGGTGATTTTATTTACTCACGTTATCGACTGGTCATGCTCTTGGTTGTGATCGGGGCGATGATCGGCCTCTGGTGGTTGTTAAATAAGACAGCCTTTGGTCGTGTCGTACGTGCCGGCACCCAACGCCCTGATATGGTCGCCGTCTTGGGGATTCGTTTAAACCACTACATGACAGGCGCCGTGGTGCTAGGTGTCAGTCTCGCTGCGTTAGCTGGTGTATTACTCGCCCCATTGGCTGGAGTACACCCCGCAATGGGTGCCGAGATCATGACGGCTGCGTTTGTGGTTGTGGTCATTGGTGGCATGGGAAGTTTTTGGGGCGTCGTTCTTGCAGCCGTGTTGGTGGGGGTTGTGCGCGGTATCACAACGTTCTTTTATCCGCCTGCGTCTGAGGCCTCAATGTATGTGCTCATGATCTTGGTGTTACTGCTGCGCCCACGTGGTTTGTTGGGTGAGCGTATCGAGCGATTTGAATAAGAAGCTGGCATGACAAACGTAAACACAAACAAATATTTGCCTCTGGGTTTAGCTCTGTTGGGGTTGCTGATTTCGCCGTTCATCATGCGTGCACTGGGTTTGACGCCCGGTACTGCCACCGATGTGGTGATTTATGCAATGGCAGCCTTGGGGCTGAATCTGTTAGTCGGCCATACAGGCTTAACGTCCTTTGGGCACGGTGCCTTTTTTGGTATCGGCGCCTACGCTGCTGCGTTGTCACAGAAGTACTGGTTCGAAGGGCAGATGGTCATGCCGATTCTGTTCACAATCGTATTTTGTGGGCTGCTTGCCACTTTGGTCGGTGCGCTGATCTTGAGACGACGAGGCGTGTATTTTTCATTGCTGACCTTAGCGTTTTCGGCGCTAACGTTTGCCGTTGCCTTTCGCTGGACAGCGTTGACGGGCGGTGAGAACGGCTTGGGTAATGTCGTTCGCCCAGCGATGGGTGCTTTACAGCTAGATAAGCCAGTGCCTTATCTCATCGCAGTCAGCATTATCGGCTGGCTTGTCTTGTATCTCATTTGGCGCGTGTCGCGGTCACCCTTTGGGCATGTACTCGCCGCGATTCGTGAGAATGAACAGCGCGCGCAGTTTCAAGGCTACGACACACAGAGGTATAAATTATTTGCCTTCGCAATTTCGGGTACCGTGACCGCGCTGGCCGGCAGTTTGCTTGCGTTTCATTATCGCTTTGCGTCGGCGGATCCAACTTCAGTGACGTTTTCAGGTGAGCTCTTGGCGATGGTAGTCATTGGCGGCATGCATAGTTTGCTTGGGCCAGTTGTCGGCGCCTTTTTCTATATTCTGTTTCGCGAATATCTTTCGATCTGGACGCCTAATTGGCTACTGTACTTTGGCTTGTTATTTGTCGCGTTCATTATTTTTTCACCCAAGGGTCTTGTGGGGGTCTGGGCGCAAATCAAAAAACGCTTCAAGCCCGAAAAAGAAACTGATGCGGCGATGAGCGCGCGAAAGATTTATCAAGGGTTGGCTTTCCCTTCATTTTTACAGCCCGCCAAAGGTAACGGTGTTGCACTTGAGGTTTCGGGTATTGCAAAAAGTTTTGGCGGTGTGAAAGCAGTCCGTGACTGTAGCTTGACTTTGCATTCCGGCATTCACGCAGTGATTGGCCCAAATGGCTCGGGTAAGACCACAACCTTTAATCTGATTTCAGGTATGTTCGTGCCAGATCAGGGCAAGGTAACCCTCTACGAGAAATCCTTAGCCGGTTTATCTTCTGACAAAATTAGTCAGTTGGGCTTAGCGCGTTCGTTTCAAATTACCAATTTGTTTAAGGGTCTGACAATCTACGAAAATTTGCGATTGTCAGTGCAAGCGCGTCACAAGGGCCATTTCAATATTTGGCGTGACATCGACTCGTATACGGTCGTGCACGAGCAAACAGCAGAGCTTGTGAAGTATCTTGGGCTTGAGGGCATTGAGCAGAGCGAAGCCGCAAGCATGTCGTATGGTGGGCAGCGTTTGGTCGATATGGGGATTGCGTTAGGTTGTCATCCCAAGGTCCTACTGCTAGATGAGCCGTTGGCAGGTTTGGCTGCAGCCGAGCGTGAGCGGATATCAAACCTGATTCAAACGATTCAGCATCATATTCCGGTGCTGATCGTTGAACATGATTTAGATCGAGTATTGGGCTTCTCACAGAACGTCACTGTGATGAATGATGGCAGTGTCTTAATGACGGGCACTCCTTCTCAGGTGCGCAGCGACGTGCGAGTACAAGAAGTCTATACGGGGAAAGGGACGCCAGCCATTCAGGCTAGAACAGCAGCGTCGAGTAAAGCCGAAGACGTGTTGTTGTCGTTCGATAAGATCAATAGTTTTTACGGCAAAAGTCATATCTTGAACGATGCGTCGTTAAATGTGCGCCGTGGTGAAATTGTGGCCTTGCTTGGGCGTAATGGAGCAGGTAAGTCGACCTTGCTGAAGGCACTCACTGGGCTTGTTGAGCCAGTCGGGGGCACTATTATGTTTGACGGTCAAAAAATCTCTGGGATGGCGGCACCAGATATTGCGCGAATTGGTATTGGCTACGTGCCACAAGGGCGCGGTCTGTTTGCCGGTATGTCAGTGCGCGATAATTTTGCTCTTGGCCGAATGAATCGGGTGAATCCTGAGATCGGTGGCACCTACTGGACCGAAGAGAAAATCTTTGAATACTTTCCGCGACTCAGAGATCGCATGGACGTTGCTGCAGACTATCTGTCAGGTGGTGAGCAGCAAATGGTTGCCGTGGCTCGAGCCTTATCGGGCAATATCAAATTGCTGTTGCTCGATGAGCCTTTTGAAGGCTTGGCACCGTCAGTCATTAACGAGCTTTTCACGGTGTTTGATAAATTGCGAAGCGAGGTTTCAATTTTGATTGTCGAGCACAATCTTGATTTGGTGTTGGCGTTGTCAGATCGTGTCTTCGCACTTGAACGTGGTCAAGTGTTTCATGAGGGGCCTGCCAAAGCATTGCTTGACGATCTGGATTATCGTAAGAAGATTTTGTGGATGTAGTGCTTGAATGAGGCGTGATTGAAGATGAATGTATTTGTATTTGATATCTTGAGGCAGCAATGACAGAGGCAATTTCATTTCGGTTAGATGGTCAGCGTGCGTGTGTGACAGCGGGCGCCCAGGGAATAGGGCGCGCGATCACTGAGGCACTACTTGCCCAAGGCGCGCAAGTTCACGTGTGTGATATTGACGCTGCGGCACTAAAGAACGTGCAAGAGGCGTTTCCACAAGTTACGGCAACCTTGACTGATATCTCGAATGAAACACAGGTGGCCGAGATGTTCACCGGTATTCAGAAGCGCTGGGGGGGTCTTGATATTCTGGTCAATAACGCTGGTATTGCCGGGCCAACGGCAGCGATCGAAGATACGACCTTGGCCGAATGGCAGCAGACGATTGATGTGAATCTGACGGGTACTTTCTTATGTACTCGCAGTGCGGTCCCTTTAATGAAGCCACAAGGTGGTAGCATCGTCAACATCTCTTCAGCAGCAGGTCGCTTTGGGTTTCCGTTGCGTTCGCCGTATTCAGCTTCAAAGTTTGGTGTGATTGGCTTGACAGAGACTTGGGCGATGGAGCTTGGCCCCCAAGGTATACGTGTCAATGCAATCTTGCCTGGTATTGTCGAAGGTCCGCGGCAAGATCGGGTGCTCAGCGCTAAAGCAAAATCTTTTGGGATTACGCTCGACCAGATGCGCACGCGTGCGCTTGAACGGGTGTCGCTGCGTACGACGGTGACCGCTCACGATATCGCGGCACAAATCGTCTTTATTTGTTCAAAAGCGGGTGCCAAGATCTCTGGGCAAAGCTTATCAGTTGACGGCAACGTCGAAACCTTAGTGCAATGACAAAGGCTTTGCCGGCACTCGGGACTGCCTGACAATTTCGAGGATCAGGCACGTACAATGAAGCATTGTTTATGTGCACTCGGGTGGAGTTGCTTGACTCGAGTTCACTATCAGTGCAGTCAGATCGATTAACCACCATACAAATTTACAATTCTGCGGAGACCGCTATGCCTAGAAAAGTTATCATTACCTGCGCCGTGACCGGCGCTATTCACACACCAAGCATGTCGCCTTACATTCCGGTCACTGCTCAAGAAATCGCTGATGCAGCGATTGGTGCTGCACAAGCCGGCGCCGCCATTGTCCATTTGCATGCGCGCGATCCTAAAGATGGTAGCCCTTCGCAAGATCCAGATTTGTTTAAGCAGTTTTTGCCCCAGATTAAAGAAAAAAGCGACGTCGTCATCAACTTAACGACCGGTGGTGCTCCGACCATGACGATCGAAGATCGGCTGCGTCCCGCTCACTACTTCAAACCTGAAGTGGCTTCACTGAACATGGGTTCAATGAACTTTGGTTTGTATGACATGCTCAAACGGTTTAAAACGTTTAAGCACGATTGGGAGCCCAAGTATTTGGCTGGTAGTGATGATCGTGTCTTTAAAAATACGTTTAAAGACATTGCACATATTCTGACATCGTGCAGCGAAAACAACACCCGTTTTGAGATTGAGTGCTATGACATCGGTCATCTTTACACAGCAGCGCACTTTATTGATCGCGGCTTAATCAAAGCGCCATTCTTAATTCAATCGGTCTTTGGTATTTTGGGTGGCATTGGGCCCCATCCCGAAGATGTATTGCACATGAAGCGTACGGCAGATCGCCTGTTTGGCAATGACTATCAATGGTCGGTGCTTGGCGCAGGTCGCAATCAAACTCCGATTGCAACGCAATCAGCCACGATGGGTGGCCATGTGCGTGTGGGCCTCGAAGACTCTTTGTGGGATGGTCCAGGCGCGCTTGCTAAGTCGAACGCTGACCAGGTGACGCGTATGCGTAAGATCATTGAGGGCTTGTCGCTCGAAGTCGCGACTCCTGCTGAGGCCCGAGATATCCTTAAGCTTAAAGGACGCGATAACGTGAACTTCTAAGTCACTGGTCTACATAATTAAACCCGTACCGTTTATGGTGCGGGTTTTTTTTGGCTTTCGACTTTCGACATTCGACTCGAGTCCAATTCGTGCATTTACCTCTGTCAAAAATCTATAGTGAAAAAGTGCAAAACACTTCTGTAAATTGCAACGATTCACAAAAATAAGGCTCTACGGCTCAAAAAGCGCATGTTTGCTTAAGTCCACTTGTATAAAGAGACTTTAAACATTCATTAGTCTTTCGATGCTTAACGCAACGTCGTCTGTCGAAGCAATCCGTCTGAATCTCTCAATCTTGCGTTGGCCTCTGGCAATCGTGCTGAGTGGTTTAGCGTTGGCGGTTGCGCAATATGTTCTGCTGGCAGAGCACCAGCGTGACGAAATCACGGCAGAGTTT
>CALCPT010000046.1 GCA_937897265.1 uncultured Alcaligenaceae bacterium | reverse complement strand
CTGCCGGCGGTGCTGCGCCAGCCTTGGGTGACAAACACGTCTTTGTGGGCAATTGGGATGCCCGATAAAGGGCCCGCCGTCCCTGCTGCGCGACTAGCATCGGCAGCGCGTGCCTGCGCCAGAGTGAGGGCTTCGTCGACGTGCACAAAGGCATTGAGCGCCTGTTGAGCTTGTATTTGCTTGAGGCAGTCTTGGGCGAGCTCGGTCGCACTAATTTTGCCCTGGGCTAGTGCGACTTGGAGACTGGCCAAGGTTGGAAAGTTGTGAAGTGCAGCGCTCATTTATTCAATCACCTTTGGTACCAAAAATAGGCCCTCAGCCTTGCCAGGCGCGTTGGCCATCAACGCTTCGCGACGCTCGGGTGAGGACTCCTCGGTGATGACGTCTTCTCGCAGTCGCAGGTGAACGTCACGCAGCGCGGACAAGGGGTGAGCCAATGGTTCGACCCCGTTCGTGTCGACTGCCTGAAGTTCTTGGATCAACCCAAGAATTTTGGTCAAATCACCCTGCGCCTGCGTGTTTTGCTCGGTCGACAATTTGAGTCGGGCCAGCCGGGCGATTCGGGTGACTTCTTGTTCGGTAATAGCCATAAGTCGCTGCTTTTTGAAAAATAAAAGGCGGGTCCAAGCGCAAAACACCGCAAAAACACGCGGTGCAGGGCGTATGCCTGAATTTGAAAGGCAAACATCAAGGGCAGAGCCCGATTCAGTACGCCCAAATCGTCTGAGCCAGCACCCGATTCAGACTAGGACAAACCAGTTTAATCAGAGCGGTTCTGGCCTCGTAGCTTTGCGAGCTTGACGTTAGCTCGTTTTGCCGATCTAAACAGAATTATAAGTTATGATGGAAGGCTATTCACGGCATGTTACGTGCGTCAACTTTTATTCTGGCTGGGCTCTCATGTTCGGATTCCTGCGTAGTTATTTTTCAAGTGATATGGCGATCGATCTCGGTACCGCCAACACTCTTATTTACGTTCGTGGCAAGGGTATTGTGCTCGACGAACCTTCTGTCGTTGCGATCCGTCATGATGGCGGCCCCGGCGGTAAAAAAATCATTCAGGCTGTTGGGCGCGAAGCCAAGCAGATGTTAGGGCGTGTTCCGGGCAACATTGAGGCGATCCGTCCCATGAAAGACGGTGTGATCGCCGACTTCACCGTGACCGAGCAAATGCTCAAGCAATTTATTCGCATGGTGCATCCGCGAAATATGTTTGCGCCAAGTCCCCGAATCATCGTGTGCGTGCCTTGCGGCTCAACGCAGGTCGAGCGCCGGGCCATTCGCGAATCAGCCTTGGGTGCTGGCGCGAGTCAGGTTTACCTGATTGAAGAGCCGATGGCTGCGGCGATCGGTGCTGGGCTCAACGTGTCAGACGCTAGCGGGTCGATGGTGGTTGACATCGGTGGCGGTACAACCGAAGTTGCGGTGATCTCGCTAGGCGGCATGGTTTACAAAGGTTCTGTGCGCGTGGGCGGCGACAAATTTGACGAAGCGATTGTCAATTACATCCGACGTAACTATGGCATGCTCATTGGCGAACCCACTGCAGAGCATATTAAAAAGCAAATTGGTTCGGCATTTCCTGGTTCTGAAGTACGCGAGATCGAGGTGAAAGGTCGCAATTTGGCAGAGGGAGTTCCGCGCAGCTTCACGGTGTCTTCCAACGAAATCCTCGAGTCGTTAACTGATCCGCTGAACCAAATCGTTTCCGCAGTCAAAATTGCACTCGAAAACACCCCCCCTGAGCTAGGCGCCGATATCACCGACAAGGGAATTTCGTTGACGGGCGGGGGCGCGTTGTTGCGTGATCTTGATCGTTTGCTTCAAGAAGAGACCGGCTTGCCAGTGATTGTGGCCGATGATCCCTTGACCTGCGTCGTGCGTGGTTGTGGCGACGCCCTCGAGCACCTTGAAAAACTTGGCGCAATTTTTATTGACGACTAGTCGTGCCGCGCATTGACAGGCGGTGAGGCGCAACAGTAGGCCGCTGAGCGAAACTAACGCAACCGGCGCCCGTAAGCGCCCAAGCGGTGAGTGATTAAGTACCGAGCCATCATGCAACGACCCGCCACCCTTAGGCTTTTTCGACGCGGCCCGGCCGCTGAAGTGAAACTGACTCTGCTCGTGTTGGTGTCGTTCGCATTGTTGTTTACAGATGCAACGTACAAAACGACGAATCCAGTGCGTGAAGTGTTGTCTGCAACGCTGTATCCGTTTCAACGTTTTGTTATGTTTCCGCGCGACATCATTTCGTTTGGTCACGACTGGTTTGACGCCGCGGCGTTGATTCAATCTGAAACCGAAGCTTTACAAAAACAACGGATAGAGTTAGCGCAGGTAACCACGAATGCCGCGCTGTTAGCCGCTGAAAATGCGCAACTGCGGCGTTTATTAGGGGTCTTTGAAAAAGCTGCAGAGCATCCGTCTGTGGTGGTCGAAGTTCTCTATGAGCCAGCTAATACTTTTAGTCGTCGGCTTGTCTTTAACAAAGGTAGCCGCGCAGGTATCTCGGTCGGCATGCCAATTCTAGATGAGGGAGGGGTAGTGGGACAGATCACTCGTGTGTCGCCTATGACTTCCGAAGCCGCCGTGTTGACTGACGAAATTATTTCAATTCCAGTGCAGGTGTTGCGTAATGGCCTGCGTTTGATCGCCTTCGGCTCCACCACCCCGGGTAAAGTCGAAGTGCGCTACTTTTCATCTGATGCTGATATTCGCGAAGGCGATATTTTGGTCACCAGTGGGGTCGGGGGCGTATTCCCTCCCGGGCTTTCGGTTGGACGCATCGATCAAGTGCAGCGTAGTTCGGCCTCAGGGTTCGCGCGCGCCGAAGCCTTACCGTCCTCGCACCCAGAACGGTATCGGCAGTTTTTGGTTTTACAAGTCCCCATCGAGGCTGACTTAGCGGTCAGTCCTGGGAAGCCACCCGCGTCACCGGAGGCCCCTCGTGCAAGAGCTAAAGCGAAGTAAGGCGACGAGGTCTTCGCGAGAGGGAAGTGCGCCTCCGCCAGTTCCTCTGCCACGCCCAGTTGGCCCGAATCCGATCGATCATGCGACCAGTCTAGCTTTTGTTTGGGCGACCTTGCTCGGTGTTTGGCTACTATCACTGCTGCCTTGGCGCACATGGCCAATGTCGCCTGATCTGCTCTTATTGGTGATCGTATTTTGGTCGCTGCACGATGCGCGACGAATCGGTTTATTTACCGCCTTTGCCTTTGGCTTGGTGATGGACGTGCATGATGTCGGCCCCTTGGGTTTGCAAGCGTTGACCTATACCTTGACGGTGTTTGGCGCACAGTCATTGCAACGAAGGTTGCTGCGTTTTGGGCTAGTGAGTCAAGCCTTGCATTTGTTGCCACTTTGGATTGTGATTAAAGCACTCGGGGCCTTGCTTGGTGCTTTTCTTGTGAGTGCGTGGCCTGGTTGGTCGTGGCTGCTTGCAACCCTCTTGACCGCAGCGCTATGGCCCTTGGTCGCCTGGTTATTGTTGCTACCCCAGCATCGATTGCAAGATCCAGAGACGACAGCAAGCTGATACCCAACAGACATGTTCGACTTTAAGAAAAACGATCAACAACAAAAAAACAACTTTACGTTACGAGTCTTCGTGGCGGGGTTGTTTGCGGTGTGTTGTTTTGGCTTATTGTCGTTGCGATTTTGGGTGCTACAAGTTGATCGGCATGAAGGCTTGTCTGCCCGAGCTGACAGCAATCGATTGGCCGTGGTGCCTATCCCGCCGCGTCGAGGTGAAATTGTCGACCGTAACGGAGAGGTGCTTGCTCGAAATTATTTGAGTTATACGCTTGAGGTGGTACCTGCGCGGGCGGGCAACATCGATGAGCTCTTTGCCGCGTTGACTCCGATTGTATTTATCAGTACTGCCGAGCAGCGACGTTTTAAAAGACGTGCTGCTGAATCTGGTAAGTACGCAAGTATCGTGTTGCGTAATAATTTAAACGAGACAGAAGCCGCCTTTTTTTCGGCTAATGCTTTGCGATTTTCTGGTGTGCAGTTGCGGGCGCGTTGGGTACGCGAATATCCACAAGGAAAATCTGCGGGGCACGTTGTTGGTTATGTGGGCCGTATTTCAGAAAACGACGTCGCAGCGCTCGAGGAGCGTGGAGAAACCGGTAACTATCGCGGTACCGATATTATTGGTAAAAAAGGCATCGAGAAAACCTACGAAACAGCTTTGCATGGCAAGGCAGGCCTTGAAGAGCTTGAGGTGACATCGCGTGGAAAACCCGTACGAGTCCTCAGGCGTGTTGATCCGACGCCGGGCTCCAATTTAGTGTTGTCGTTAGATATGGGCTTGCAGCGTATTGCCGAAGAAGCATTCAAAGATCTACGTGGTGCGTTAGTTGCGATTGAACCCGCAACGGGTGATGTGTTGGCGTTTGTGTCACAACCATCCTTTGACCCGAATCTTTTTATTGATGGTATCGACGTCGAAAGTTGGCGACTCTTGAACGAATCGCCCGATCACCCCTTAATTAATCGTCCTGTATACGGCACCTATCCGATTGGCTCGACCTATAAGCCGTTTGTGGCACTCGCAGCACTTGAGATGAATAAGCGAAGGGCCAATGAGGTCATTTCGGATCCTGGCTATTTTGAATTTGGTGGACAACGTTTTAGAAATTCTGGCTCAACGGCATTCGGCACGCTTGATATGCATCGGGCGTTGGTGGTGTCGTCTGATACGTATTTTTATTCGCTAGGTCCCGAAATTGGGGTCAATAATCTGCATGACTTCATGAAACCGTTTGGATTTGGGCAAATCACGGGTATTGATATTGAAGGTGAGCGGCGTGGCGTTTTACCTTCGACTGACTGGAAGCGCGCAGCCTATAAAAATCGTGATCAGCAGCGTTGGTACGCGGGCGAAACAATTTCGATTGCCGTAGGACAAGGCTATAACTCGTTCACGTTAATGCAGCTTGCACAGGCAACGGCCGTGTTAGCAAACGATGGTGTGTATATGAAGCCGCATTTGGTGCGCACCATTAAAAACCCACGGACTGACGAGCAGACACAAACGGTAGTCGAGGCAGCTCATAAAATTGCACTAAAAAAAGAGAATCTGCAGGTAATTAAGCGTGCGTTAGCTGAGGTAACGGTGTCTGGTACGGCTGCAGGGGCGTTTGTTGGTGCGCCTTACACCACAGCCGGTAAAACTGGTACCGCGCAGGTTTATAGTTTGCGTGGTGCTAAATATCAAAGTAGTGCGATCGATGAGCGTTTGCGTGATCATTCGCTGTTTATGGCGTTTGCCCCAGTCAATCAACCCAAGATTGCGATTGCGGTGATCGTAGAAAATGCTGGTTGGGGCGGCAGCGTCGCTGCACCGATCGTGCGCAAAGTGTTTGACGCCTGGTTGTTGCGTGAGTCAAAGACTCCGCCATCTCCAGGGGGCACGCCACCGGCCAGGCGAACTGAGGTGGTTGTGCCACAGGCACCTCTTGTAGCCGCTACGCCCAAGGCTGCGCCATGAAAATTATTTTTAGATTGGTATTTCGTTGCTTCACGTCGATTGATTGGCCGTTAATGCTGATTTTGTCATTGCTCTGCGCAGTGGGGATGCTGGTCATGCAGTCTGCTGTGGGTGGCACCGATGCTCGTTTTGCAGATCAGGCGCGTAATTTTTATGTCGCGTTTATCGCAATGTGGATTGTGGCCATGACACCGCCGCACTGGATCTTAAAGCTTGCAGTGCCGTTCTATGTACTGGGTGTCATTTTGCTGTTGGCCGTCATGTTTGTGGGTGAGACCAGTAAAGGAGCGACGCGCTGGTTGAATTTAGGCATCACGCGAATCCAACCCTCTGAAATGATGAAAATAGCAGTGCCTCTGATGTTGGCTTGGTATTTTCATAGCCGCGAAGGGCCGATGAAGTTTTTAGATTTGTGCGTGTCCTCAGTGCTCTTGCTCATACCATTTTTGTTGATTGTGAAGCAGCCCGATTTAGGTACCGCCATCCTGGTTTTTGGCGCAGGTTTTTTTGTGATTTATTTTGCTGGCATATCCTTCAAATTTTTGATTCCGGTGATGTTGATCGGTGCGGTTGGCCTCGGTACGATTTATGCCAATCAAGAGCAATTGTGTGACGACGATTTTGATTGGGTGGTATTGCATGACTACCAAAAACATCGAATTTGCACCTTGCTCGATCCTAGTACAGACCCGCTTGGCAAGGGGTTTCATACAATTCAATCAATGATTGCAGTCGGCTCAGGTGGTGTGTACGGTAAAGGTTACATGAATGGCACACAAACCCATTTGGACTTTATTCCTGAGCGAACAACTGATTTCATTTTTGCGGTGTTTGCTGAAGAATTTGGTTTATATGGTGGTGTGACGCTGCTGGTGCTCTACCTATTATTGATTTTTAGAGGATTGGTGATCGCAGTGGGTGCCCCCAATTACGGTGAGAGGTTGCTCGCCGGTGCGTTGACGATGGTACTGTTTATTTATGTCTTCGTGAATGTGGGAATGGTCACGGGTATTTTGCCGGTCGTGGGCGTACCTTTGCCTTTGTTGAGCTATGGCGGTACTGCTTTGCTGACAATCGGAATCGCTTGTGGGATGTTAATGAGTATCAGTAAGTACCGCCCACCTCAGCCCTCTGCTTAAGCCAGTAAGCGCGCTGCGAGTAATCCGTCTAACAGTTTGCGTACCGGCGCGGGTAGCCCCCGCTCGTGAAGTCTGTTCAGTGGTACCCACTCGCCCTCAGTGATCGGGCGTACAGCCCCGCCAGAATGTGCGGCATGGTCTGGCTTAATATTCACTAGGTGTGGACGAATCGTCAGTCGATAGTGGGTAAAAACGTGTACAAATTCGGCGAGTGTGTCCGCTGTGTTGAGGGCCAAGCCAAGTTGTTGACAGGCCTTTGCTGGAGCAAGGTCAGGCGCACACTCCGGCAGGCTCCACAATCCACCCCAGATTCCTGTTGTTGGGCGTTGCATGAGCAAGACATGGCCCGTTCGATACGCAACTAACATTGCGGTGCTGCGCTCAGGCAAGACTTTACGTGCCCGAGGCCAGGGCAGCTCATCGCAGCGTCCTTGCAATAAGGCCAGGCAGTCTTTTTTAATAGGACACGCTTCGCAATTTGGGCGGCCGCGAGTGCACACGGTAGCACCCAGATCCATCAAGCCTTGGGTATAAGACGACATTAAATCGGGATCTAGCGCGCAAGCCCGTGCCGTCGGAACCAGATCGCGCGCGAGTGACCACAGTTTCAACTCAACTGGACGACTAGTTGGGTCTCCTTCTATGGCACAGAGTCGTGCCAAGACACGCTTCACGTTGCCGTCGAGTATCGCCGCGCGCTCGCCGTAGCAAAAGGCGGCGATCGCAGCGGCTGTCGAGGGGCCGATACCGGGTAGGGTCGCCAGACCCGCAGCGTCGGGTGGGAATTTTCCGTTCCAGGTATCCATCACTTGTTTGGCACAGGCGTGCAGATTGCGGGCGCGAGCGTAATAGCCTAACCCCGCCCACTGTGCCATCACTTGGTCAGCAGGTGCTTGGGCTAACGCCTTTACCGTTGGAAATTTACTCAAAAATCGTTGGTAATAATCAAGCACCGCAGTCACTTGAGTTTGTTGCAGCATGATTTCAGAAAGCCAAACCCGATAGGGATCGCGCGTATTTTGCCAGGGCAGGCCGTGGCGACCATGCTTGCGTTGCCACGCTACTAAGCGAGAGGCGATTTTCATATCATTCTTCTGTCACATCAGCGTTCTGAGGCTCGGGGGTACTAGCGTTGCATTATGCCTGTCTCAGACAGGACTTGCCGCAGCGCTCAGACAAGGTTAAAACAGAGTTACCGTCACTTGAGTCAGACGTATCCCACGCCTTAAAGACTTGCCCGGGGTTGACTAAGTTTCTTCATAAGAGCGATCGACGTCAATGGCAGCGGGCCACACTACTCACAAGGAGTCGAGACAAATGAATGCCCCGTTTTCAGATCAACAGTTGCAGGCCTTAAACGCCGTCAAGTTAGACGATAAGTACGACCTTGCCTCAGGCCGTGCGTGGCTCAGTGGCGTGCACGCGCTGGTACGTTTGCCGATGAATCAACGCGTGCGCGATGAGCGCGAGGGGTTCAATACCGCAGGATTTATTTCTGGCTATCGGGGTTCGCCGCTCGGAGGGTTGGATCAAAACCTCTGGAAAGCCGCCGACCGACTCAAGCAACACCATGTGGTGTTTCAGCCAGGTGTGAATGAGGATTTAGCAGCGACCTCTGTGTGGGGTTCGCAGCAGGTCAATCTGTTTGAGGGTGCCAAATATGATGGTGTCTTTGGCCTGTGGTACGGCAAAGGCCCCGGCGTTGACCGTTGTGGTGATGTGTTTAAACACGCCAATGCGGCGGGCACCTCACCGCGAGGTGGCGTGTTGGTGGTTGCGGGCGATGACCATTCTGCAAAGTCGTCTACCTTGCCTCACCAGAGTGATCACATCTTAAAGGCCTGCGGTATACCTGTTTTGTTTCCCTCTAGCGTGCAAGAAATTCTTGATTATGGGGTGCTGGGTTGGGCAATGAGTCGTTATGCAGGTTTGTGGGTGGGGATGAAATGTATAACCGATATTGTCGAGGTCTCAGCCACTGTCGACGTCGATCCTGAACGCGTTCACGTGACGATACCGCAAGACTTTGCGTTGCCCGAAGGCGGCTTGAACATCCGTCTTGGCGATACGCCGCTTGCGCAAGAGGCACGCCTGCTTGATCAAAAACTGTATGCGGCGCTGGCCTTTGCCCGTGCGAACGGCTTGAATCGCCAGATTTGGTCCGTGCCCGATGCACAGGCACGTTTTGGCATCATCACCTCAGGAAAAGCCTACTTAGACACAACGCAGGCCTTACTCGACCTAGGGTTGACCCCCGAGGTCTGTCAACAAATCGGTTTACGGCTGTTTAAAGTAGGAATGGTATGGCCACTTGAGTCCACTGGCTTGCTCACCTTTGCCGAAAACCTTGACGAGATCTTGGTTGTCGAAGAAAAGCGACAGATGCTTGAGTATCAGGTGAAAGAAGAGTTGTTTGGTTGGATTGGCAGCGGTAAAAAAATCCCGCGAGTGGTGGGTAAATTTGATGATAAAGATGGTGGCGAATGGGCAGTGCCCCAAAGCCCTTGGTTATTGCCGGCGCATTACGAATTTTCGCCCTCCATGGTGGCGCGTGCGATTGCTACTCGCTTGTTACGGCTTGAGCTACCTCCACAGGTTCGGGCACAGATCGAAGCTAGGTTAGCTTTTATTGCAGCACGTGAACTTGAGTTGGCACGCCCGCGTGTGGTGGCTGAGCGCAAACCCTGGTTTTGTTCTGGGTGTCCACATAACACATCAACGCGTGTGCCCGAAGGTTCGCGCGCGATGGCTGGGATTGGCTGTCACTACATGGCGCTGTGGATGGATCGCAGCACGCATGTCTTTACCCAGATGGGTGGCGAGGGCGCACCTTGGATTGGCCAGGCTCCGTTCACAAGTGAAAATCATGTGTTCGTCAATTTGGGTGATGGCACGTATTTTCATTCAGGGCTATTGGCCATCCGCGCGGCAGTGACAGCAAACGTCAACATCACTTATAAGATTTTGTTTAATGATGCCGTCGCCATGACCGGAGGGCAACCTGTAGACGGTCAAATCACCGTGCCGGTGATGGCAGCACAGGTGCTGGCAGAGGGTGTCGGTCGAGTCATCGTCGTGACCGACGAGCCAGAAAAATATACGCAGATGGCCGGCCTGCCCAGTGATGTGCCAGTGGTGCATCGTGATGAACTTGATCGTGTTCAAAAAGAGTTGCGCGAAGTGTCTGGAGTGACCGCACTGATTTATGATCAAACGTGCGCCACAGAAAAACGCCGTCGGCGCAAACGCGGGGCCTATCCAGATCCAGCACGTCGTGTAGTGATTAATCCAAGGGTGTGCGAGGGCTGTGGTGATTGTTCGACACAGTCAAACTGCTTATCGATTGAGCCGCTTGAAACTGAATTTGGTCGCAAGCGTGTGATCAATCAATCGAGCTGTAACAAAGATTATTCATGTTTGAAAGGCTTTTGCCCAAGCTTGGTGACCGTTGAGGGTGGGCAGTTGCGTCGGCCAAAGCCGATCGAGACAAGCGACGCTCACGCACAGTCTTTGCCAGATCCGGCACAGCTCCCACTCGCTGGGTCATACGGTATTTTTGTGGCAGGGGTGGGTGGAACGGGTGTCGTCACGATCGGTCAGTTGCTTGGAATGGCGGCTCATCTTGAAGGCAAAGCGGGTTCTGTACTTGATATGGCGGGTTTGGCGCAAAAGGGTGGGGCCGTGTTTTCACACGCAATCATTGCGCCGACTGCTGCAGATATCTTAAATACGCGTATTGCACTGGGGCAAGCCGATTTGGTCTTGGGGGCTGATTTGGTAGTGGGTTCGAGCGTCGAGGCGGTGACGCGGATGCGGCCGGGGCACACGCGGATGCTGTTAAACGCGGATGTTGCTCCGACAGCCGCGTTTATTAGTAATCCCAATTGGACATTGGCCGCACGTGAGTTGCGTCAAGAGCTTGAGCAAGCCTGTGGTGAAGGTCGCATTCAAAGTGTGGATGCCTCTGAGATTGCAGTGAAGTTACTGGGCGATGCTGTGTATGCCAATCCACTTTTGATGGGGTTTGCGTATCAGCAGGGTTGGATCCCCTTGCACCATCGCTCGCTCGAGCAAGCGATTGTTCTGAATGCCGTGCAGATAAAAAAGAATCTTGAAGCTTTCAATTGGGGACGTCGCGCCGCGCACGAACCGCAGGTTGTTGCTCGCTTACTTGGTGAGGGGCATCAGACAATAAACCCAGCGCCACACGGCGCAACGGTTGTTGAATTTAAGCGCACGGGTAGCGAGGTTGAACAACTACGAGAGCACCGAGCGGCATTTTTGCGTGAGTATCAAAATGAGGCCTATGCGTCAGAGTATGTCTCGTTCGTGAACGCGGTATCGGACGCGGAAATGCAGGCTTGCGGCACGCAGCGCTTGACCCTAGTTGTTGCGCGCTATCTGTTTAAGTTGATGGCGTACAAAGATGAGTATGAGGTTGCACGGCTCTATACCGACGGTGAATTTTTACGTACTCTAGACGAGCAGTTTGAAGGGGATTGGTCGGTGCACTTTCATTTGGCGCCGCCACTGTTTGCGAAGCGCGATGGTAAGGGCCATTTAATGAAAGCAAAGTTTGGGCCTCGAATGTTGATGGCGTTCAGGGTGCTGGCAAAGCTCAAAGGCTTGCGTGGCACTTGGATGGATGTGTTTGGTTATACGGCTGAACGGCGGGCTGAGCGGGCCTTGATTAGCGAGTATCGTGAGACGGTGTCAGCGATGCTCGGTAAGCTTTCGCGCGTGTCTCTTGAAAAGGCGGTTGAAGTGGCTGGTGTGCCTGAAGAGATTCGGGGGTATGGGCATGTGAAAGAGGCTGCGTTAGTGCGGGCACAGACTGTTCGTGCGCGGTTGCTGAGTGAGTTTGAGGCTGCGGTGGCTGGGGCGGACGGTAGTCGGGCTGCTTAAGTGCTTTCGGTGCTCGGGTAGATGGCTGGGATTCTTTGCTTTCGCCCGCACTTTGCTCGCCCCGAACCGGTGATTTTTTGCTGAGCAAAAAATACGCGGCTTCGGATCGTTCAAAGTGCTTGGGGTTGTGGCTTGCCTAGGGTGATTTACGCTGGGGTGAAGCGGCTTAGGGCGACTTCTGGGGTGACGTGTTCGAAGGTGACTTTGAGTGGCATACCGACGTGCACGTTGGCCGGGGTGGGGCCGCTAAAGTTGCTCACCATGATCGGGCCTTCTCTCAGTTGCACCAGGCAGGCGTCGTAGGGGACGTCTTGCATGAACCCATCCCAGTAGGCGCGGTGAAATTTGACCCAGGATAAGAGTGTGGCTTGGCCGCTAACGACCAGCCACTCTTGTTCGTCCGAGAGGCATTTCGGGCAGACTGGGCTGGGCGGAAACTGTAGGTGACGGCAATGGGTGCAGGCTTGCACCGACAGGCGGTGTTCAAGCGCGTGATCCCAGAAAGGTTTTGTCAGTTCGTCGATGATGGGCAGTGGCTTGTCATAGGTGAGGGTCGTCATGATTTAGCCCTTTGTGTAAATGATTGAGCGGGTGCAGGGTGTCGAGGCGATGTATTGAACGACGTTGCAATCTGCAACCTGTCGCGCACCGCATTCGCCGCGTATTTGACGCACGGCCTCGACATTTAAGCCCCAGCCTTGCATGTACGAATTTGAAAGATGACCGCCGTCGGTATTGGTGGGCAGTTTATTACCGAGTTGTAGCGTGCCGCCCTCTACGAAGGCTCCGGATTCACCCTGGCCGCAATAGCCTAAGCCTTCTAAGCTGAACAATACAGTCGGGCTAAAGTTGTCGTAGCACATCAGTGCATCGACATCGTCGTGGGTGACGCCAGCCATTTCAAAGGCTTGAGTCCCTGCCTCTTTAATTTCTTTGTACCAAAAGTCTTGATCAAAATTTGAAATGGCGCTGCGCTCGAAGGCATCGCGTGCGCCGACGCCCGAAATCAATACGGGCGGCTTGGCAAGGTCTTTGGCGCGCTCGGCAGTGGTCAGGATCATGCATACCGCACCATCATTGATCAGGCAGTAATCGAGCAGGCCTAACGGCTCGGTGATCCGTCTGGCGCTTGCGTGATCGTCAGAGGTGATCGGCTTTTTCATGACGGCGCTAGGGTTTAGCAGTGCGTGCTTTCGAAAAGCGACCGATACTTCAGAGAGTTGGCGTGTGGTCGTGCCGTATTTGGCCATATGCATACGAAACATCATGGCGTGTGCGGCACCTGGAGAGGTAAACCCCCAAGGGTTCCAGAAGCTCGAAGCGTCGTCGCCACCATAGTTCACCCGTCGCGAGCGACCGATGTTGGTATAAATCAAGGCGACGTATTTTGCGGCACCAGTTTCTAGGGCTAGCATGGCTTCGATGATCGACATGCCTGACATGCGGCCGTGACCAGGCAGGGTCATTGTCCAGCGAGGATTGAGTCCCAAAACTTCACCCATGCGGGCATAGGACGGTACGCGACATACGAGCAAGCCATCAATCTCGTCTTTGTTGAGTCCACAATCTGAGATGGCGGACTTAAACGCCTGTGCGCCTAATCCATAGTCGCTGATTAACGGGAAATCGCCATAGGCCGTATTACCGACTCCGACGACTGCAATTTTATTTTTTAGCGCGTGTAGCTCATTCACAGCGAGATCCTTTGGCGTTAAAGCTCTGACGTCTGGGTGCATCAGTGGCCGACGCCGATATAAAACCAACGGCGCAGTTGCATGATACCCATTTTGTGGGGCATGATGCTAGTGATCAAAATAAATAGAAACAAGGTCGAGCCCCGCGTAGAGGGTTGCTCGCCTAGAGACAAAGTAGAGGACCACGTTATGTCGCAGTCGCCTTTTGTTGCCGCCGAGTTATTCGCCAATCCACAAAACAAGCCCGGAATGTTGGCGGGCTTGCGCGTGATTGAGGTTGCCGATGAACTCGGCGAGTACTGTGGATTGTTGTTGGCGGGCTTAGGGGCTGAGGTCATTAAGATCGAGCCAATTGGCGGGAGCCCAACCCGAAATATTGGTCCGTACTTAGGTGAGCAGCCTGATCCAGAAAGATCGATTTTCTTTTGCGCCTACAACCGCGGTAAAAAATCGATTCAACTAGATGTCAGTACCGCAGAGGGTCAGGCCGCTTGTCTGCAACTGTTAGCGACTGCAGATGTTTTTTTAGACAGTACCTGCGGTCAGTTTTTGTCACAGCTTAAGCCCGCGCAGTCGTTGAACAAGCTCTTTCCAACGCTGATCACCGCGCGTATCACGCCCTTTGGGGATACGGGCCCCTGGAAAGATTTTAAGGGTTCAGATCTGATTCATTTAGCGCTAGGTGGCGTGATGATGTGCTGCGGCTATGACCGTAATGCTGATGGTCATTATGAACATCCGCCGGTCGCACCGCAAGTGTGGCATGCCTACCATATTGCTGCCGAACAAATGACTGCAGCGGTGGTGGCTGCGTTGATCACGCGCCAGTCAACAGGAGCAGGCCAAGACTTGTCTTGCGCTGTGCATGAGGCTGTGGCGAAAAATACCGAGCTTGATGTGATGTCGTGGGTGATGCGGCGAGCGCCACTGTATCGCCAGACTGCTCGTCATGCGGTTGAAAAGCCAACCCCTATTCCTAATGTGAGCGCGACTAAAGACAAGCGCTGGAATATGACATGGGGCGTGTCGGCACGCGATAAAGCTAAGCTTGTGCCTTTCTTAGATCGCTATGGCAAGGCGGCCGACTTACAAGCGCCGTCGGCCACTGCTGATCTCAAGGCACGGAGTACGCCCGGTTCTGCTGGAATGGATGCGGAAACGGTACGCATGCTTGAAGTCATTCGTGATTTTGTCGGCTCATATGACTATAAAGATTTGCCATGGCGCGAGGCGCAAGAGGCGGGTTTATTGTGGGCGCCGGTACGTAAGCCACATGAAAACGCTCTCGATGAGCACTGGTTAATGCGCCATTCGTTTACCGATATCGATCACCCCGAGCTTGGTCGCGCCTTGCGTTATCCGACAAGTAAGTGGTTGAGCACTGCAACGGCATGGCAAGCCGGCAAGCGTGCTCCGTTGTTGGGACAACATAACGCAGATTTAAGTGCGCTGCTGAGTGCGCCTAAAAACATCGACGCTCTGAAAGCCGATAATGAGGCACAGTCGCGAAGCGAGTCTCCAGTAAATGGTCGCGCTCAATTGTTTAAGTACACCCCAAAGGTCAACAATATTTCGGCGCGTGGCGCACCTTTCGCGTTACAGGGGATCAAGATTCTTGATTTTTCCTGGTTTTTGGCTTCGGCCGGCGGCACTCGTATCCTCGCTGCCTTAGGGGCTGAAAGCATTAAGGTTGAGTGGAAAGAAAATCCAGACACGAGACTGGCCGCGATGTCGCCGGTGGGGGGGCGCGCCGCACGTGAGGTTGCGACCGCACCACTGCCCGGCGTGACTGATTCGGATATGGGCGGACAGTTCAATAATAAGAACGCTGGCAAACGCGGCATGTCGTTGAATATTCGTCACCCCAAAGGCCTGGCGATTGCCAAAGAACTTGCACGGCAGTCAGATATCGTTGCTGAAGGCTTTTCTCCTGGCGTGCTTGAGCGACTGGGTTTGGGTTACGAGGTGCTCAAATCGCTCAAGTCTGACATCATTTATGTGCAGCAATCGGGCATGGGCGGTATTGGTAAATATGGACGCTTTCGTACCGTTGGCCCCGTAGCGGCTTCGTTTGCTGGCACGACAGAGATGTCTGGTCGTCCCGACCCGGCAATGCCGGCTGGTTGGGGGTACTCGTATCTGGATTGGATTGGTGCTTATGGCTTTGCGCTGGCAACGCTTGGTGCTCTCTATCATCGTAATCGAACTGGTGAGGGGCAATGGATTGACGCCTCGCAATGCGAAGCAGGCATCTATCAAACAGCGACCGCAGTGCTGGATTGGTCAGCGAATGGCAAAGAGTGGACGCGTTACGGTAACCGCTCACCCTATAAGCCAGCGGCACCTCACGGGGCCTATCGTTGCGCTGGCGACGATCGTTGGTTGGCGCTTGCGTGCTTTGATGACGTCGAGTGGAACGCGCTTGTGCAAGCGGCTGGTCTGACTGAGCTGCAATGGGACTTACGCTTCAGCACCTTGGCGCTGCGACTGAAAAACCAAGATGCACTCGATGAAAAAATCAGTGCGTGGGCGTTGACCCAAGACGCCAGCGAGTGCATGGCGCGCTTGCAAAGCGCTGGTGTACCAGCCGGTGTGTGCCAGACCGCTGCAGACCGCTACGACACTGATCCTCAGTTAAAAGAGCTCGAGTGGTTGACAGAAGTGACTGGAACCAAAATTGGTCGCTGGCCAGTCAATGAGTTTCCAGTCAAAATGAGTGCAACGCCAGCGTATGCCGGTGGGGTGATTGATCGTGGTGCACCTGGTTATGGTGAAGACAACGTGCACGTTTTGAAGCAGATGCTGGGCTATTCAGATTCAGAAATACAAGACTTGATTGAGCAGGGTGTACTGTAAAAAGTAGCATGTACTGTAAATAGAGCTGGGTGGACTGTAAAACAATAATAGCTTTCGGAGACTCGCATCATGAGCATGAAAATATTGCACCGCACTGTCTTAGCAGCATCAATAGTGATTGGTAGTCTAGGCATGATGGCGCTTGCGCGCGTCTCACTTGCGCAAGCACAGCCACAAACGATCGTGCGTGCCGTGATGCACTCTGATTTGAAAATTGTCGACCCAGTTTGGACCACCGCATATATTTCGCGTAATCATGGTTACATGATTTACGACACCTTGTTTGCGACCGACGCGCAGGGTGCGGTACAACCGCAAATGATTGATACGTACCAACTGAGCGACGATAAAACCGTTTACACCATGACTCTGCGTGATGGCTTGTTATGGCATGACGGTCAGCCAGTCACCTCAGAGGATTGCATTGCCTCGATCAAACGCTGGGCTGCACGCGATGTGGTTGGCCAAGCGATGATGGCGCACGTTAAGGACTTTGTCGCAGTTGATCAAAAAACTTTCAAAATCAATTTAACAGAGCCGACTGCCGCGGTGATGATTGGCTTAAGCCGTGCGTCTGGTACGGCGTTCATGATGCCTAAGCGGGTCGCAGAGACGAGCCCGCAAGAGCAAATTTCTGACTATATTGGTTCGGGCCCATTTGTGTTTAAGACCAACGAGTGGAAGCCTGGCAGTAAAGTGGTGTACGAAAAGTTTACGCAATACAAGCCACGTGCCGAACCACCTTCGGCCATGGCGGGTGGTAAAGATGTCAAAGTCGATCGCGTTGAGTGGCTAGCGATCGCTGACCAGCAAACTGCCGTCAGTGCGTTGTTGGCGGGCGAAATCGATCTTATCGAACAGCCCTCGCACGACCTGTTACCGATGCTAAAAAAGAACGCCAATATCCAGTTCAGCGATTGGAGTTCTTTGGGTAATCAGTACGTCTTTAGATTCAATGTGTTGAACAAACCCTTTGATAACGCCAAGGCGCGTCAGGCGATTTGGTATGCCTTTAATCAAGAAGACTTTTTGAAGGCGGTTATTGGTGACCCTGACTACTACAAAGTGTGTAAATCAATGTTCTTCTGCGGTACGCCCTTAGGTACGACCAAGGGCATGGAGAACTTGCTCGAATCGAACTTTAAAAAAGCGCGTGAACTCGTAAAAGAATCAGGCTACGACGGCACGCCTATTGTGTTGTTGCATTCAACCGATCGTCACGTGTATGCCAATCTGGCACCCGTTGCCAAGTCTTTGCTTGAAAAGGCAGGCTTTAAAGTTGATATGCAGTCAATGGACTGGCAGTCAGTCGTCGTTCGACGCGCTAAAAAAGATCCGGTGGCGAAAGGCGGATGGAACCTCACCATCACTTCAACGAATAACGTGCTCAATCCGCTTGAGTCCAGTTATCTGAATGCTGCGTGTGAAAAGACTACGTTTGGCTGGCCATGTGATGCGCAGATTGAAAAGTTGCGTAATGATTTCTCGCGCGAAACCGATCTGACCAAACAACTCGCGCTGACTGAAGCGGTGCAGCTACGAGCGATCGAGTATCCAGTCTATATCCCCTTGGGGCAGTGGTACCAACCGATGGTGGCGCGCAAAAGCCTAAACGGCTTAATTAAAGCCCCGGCGCCGGTGTTTTGGAATATTACGAAAACCGGTAAGTGACGGACTGCTAAACCGTGTTTCGTTACATTTCAAAACGTGTCTTTGCTACCGTTCCAGTGATGGCGATGGTGGTTGTGTTGGTATTTTTGATGTTGCGCTTAAGCGCAGCCGATCCTGCCGCCATCATTGCGGGCGATAACGCGACCACCGAGCAAATTCAAGACATACGTGTCAAGCTTGGTCTAGATCAGCCCGTGCTTGTGCAATTTGGTGCTTGGTTAGCAAAGGTTTCGACTGGAAACTTGGGCGAATCGTTTTTCTTTAAAAAGCAGGTCTCTGAACTGATTCTCGATCGACTTGAGCCTACTTTATCACTGGCGCTCTGCACCATTATTTTGTCTGTCTTAATTGCGGTGCCGCTTGGCGTGTTGGCAGCCTACTACACCGGAACTTGGGTCGATCGCCTCGTGATGGGGTTGGCGGTGCTGGGGTTTTCGATTCCTGTTTTTGTCGTTGGTTATCTCTTGATGTATGTGTTTTCGATCGAACTTAGCTGGCTGCCGGTACAAGGGTATCAACGCTTGTCTGATGGTTTCTGGGGTTGGTTGCAAAAGTTATTGTTGCCATGCTTTGCGTTATCGGCTGTGTACTGTGCGCTGATCGCACGCATTACCCGTACGAGCGTGCAAGAGGTGCTTGGCGAGGATTACATTCGTACCGCACACGCCAAAGGCTTGACGAACAAGATCGTACTCATGCGCCACGCTTTGCGTAACGCGGCAGTGCCTATTGTCACGGTGATTGGCATTGGTATCGCGTTGTTGATTGGTGGTGTGGTGGTCACGGAAAGTGTGTTTAGTATTCCAGGCCTCGGTCGTCTCACCGTTGACGCGGTGCTGGCGCGTGACTTTCCGACAGTGCAAGCCCTGGTCTTGCTGTTCTCTCTCACGTCAGTGCTGGTTAATTTATTAATTGACCTGTCTTACACGTTGTTTGATCCGAGGATACGGTATTGAGCGCCTTCAATGAGTCTTCGGGTAGAGCCACGCTTTGGCGCACTCTCGTGAGAAGTCCGAGCGTGATGATTGGTGCTGCAATTTTGCTGTGCGTGCTCTTCATTGGTTTGGCGGCACCGTTTTTGCATACGATGAGCCCGGATGAGATTAACCCGAGCGTACGCAACAAATTGCCCGGTTATGAGTCGACCTTGCGCGATGACGACGGCAATAAATTTCAATTTGTACATTTGATGGGTACAGATTCGCTTGGACGCGATATTTATAGTCGCGTGGTGTTTGGTGCGCGAGTCTCATTGCTGATTGGTGCAACGGTCGCGGCGCTCAGCGCGCTGATTGGCCTCATCTTGGGCTTATTGGCAGGTTATTTTCGCTGGCTCGATGCAATCGTGATGCGTGTGATGGATGGGTTGATGGCGATACCCGCGATATTACTGGCACTCTCCATGGTGGCGCTGCTCAATGCCGGCTTGTCAACGGTCATTGTGGCGATTGTGATTACAGAAATTCCAAGGGTTGTGAGGCTGGTACGCTCTGTGGTGTTGTCGGTGCGCGAAGAGCCTTACGTCGAAGCCGCGATTTCGGTGGGAACGCCCACGCCAGTGTTGCTGATTCGGCATATTCTGCCTAATACGATTGCACCGTTGATCGTGCAAACAACTTACATTGCTGCGCACGCCATTTTGGTCGAAGCGGTACTGAGTTTTTTGGGGGTTGGGATTTCGCCTGAGACGCCGACTTGGGGCAATATCATGGCAGAAGGTCGGGCAATGTTTGTCATGTTGCCGCACAATATTTTCTTTCCAGGGTTGTTTTTGGCCGTGACGGTGTTGGCCGTGAATCTGTTTGGCGATGGTCTGCGTGACCTGCTAGATCCACGTATGAGAAAACGGCTATGACAGGTTCGAACTTAGGCGATCAACTTCGGCAGGCAAGTGGCACACCGCAGTCAGTGCAAGCACAACTGACGCAAACACAGACGGTCCAGCCGAACGGGACACGAACACACGATTTACCAGCACTGCCTGTGCTTGAGTTACAAGTGTTGGACATCTCGCTGCCACGCGGCTCAGATCGTGCCCATGCTGTCGCGCAGGTGAGCTTGACTGTCAACCCAGGTGAAATCGTTTGTTTGGTCGGCGAGTCGGGTTCAGGAAAATCTGCGATTGCGCACACGATTATGGGCTTGCAAGCGAAAGCCCTGGTGCCAACCGCCGGCAAGATTTTGTTACAGGGTGAAGATGTCTTAACGATGTCGTCAGCGCGGCTGCGCGAATTACGTTGCACCTCGATGTCAATGATCTTTCAAGAGCCCATGACGGCGTTGAATCCGGTGTTTGCTTGTGGCGAGCAAATCGACGAAGTCTTGCGAACGCATACAACGTTGACAGCCTCAGAGCGCCGAGAACGCGTGCTCGATATGATTCAAAAAGTTGGGCTGCCCGATCCGCTTAGAATGCTGCAGTCGTATCCGCATCAATTATCGGGCGGACAACGTCAGCGCATCATGATCGCGATGGCCCTGGTATTAGAGCCGCGTTTATTGATTGCTGACGAACCCACTACAGCGCTAGATGTGACCACGCAGGCCCAGATTCTGGCGTTGATTCGCACCTTGCAGCGCGAGCACGGCACCGGCGTATTGTTCATCACGCATGACTTTGGCGTCGTCGCCGAACTCGCGGACCGTGTTGCCGTCATGTACGGCGGGCGCGTGGTCGAGGACGCCCCCACCGCGCAGATCTTCGCCACGCTCGACACCCGCACCCGCCGCTGGCAGTTCCGCGGAGGCGGCCACGTGTTGCTCGAGGGCGTGCCCGGCCTCGGCAAGTCGAAGCTTGTGGAGACGCTCGCCGTGGTGATGGGCCTGGCCACCAAGCGCGTGCAGTTCACGCCCGACCTGATGCCCGCCGACATC
>CALCPT010000045.1 GCA_937897265.1 uncultured Alcaligenaceae bacterium | reverse complement strand
ATACGAGATACATTGGCGTGACTGGAGTTCAGACGTGTGCTCTTCCGATCTACAAGCACCTGCGCTTCAGAGCACTTACTTGCTGTCGAGAAAGTCAGTTGTGTCTACGGCGGCTTTAAAGCGGTGGATAGCGTTTCATTTGAGCTACAACCGCGCGAACTACTCGGTATCGCCGGCACAAATGGCGCCGGAAAAAGTACGCTCTTTGCTGCCATCGCTGGCCAACAACGCGCGAGCGCCGGAAAAATCATTTTTGATGGTACCGATCTCACAGCACTCGAACCCTATCAACGAGCAAGACTTGGACTGGTACGTACTTTTCAGATTCCGCGCGAATTCAAATCCCTCACTGTTCACGAAAATCTCTTGGCAGGGGCTCCCAACAAAGAAGGTGAGCAATTATTTGCGGCTCTAGTGAACACTCAGGCCCGACAGCAGCGCGAGCGCGAGCGCGAGCTTTCAGAAAAAGCTGATTCGGTGCTTGAGTTTCTCAATCTTGCAAAAGTCCGTAATGTCCCTGCGCTGAATCTTTCAGGTGGACAAAAAAAACTCGTTGAACTTGGCCGGGTACTAATGCTTGAACCGCGCTGTATCTTGCTAGATGAACCCTTTGCTGGCGTAAACCCCGTGCTCATTGATCAGTTGAGCGAACACATCGTGACGCTGAATCAACAAGGCATTGCCGTTATCTTGATCGAACATCACTTACAAGCGCTTAAAAGATTGGCGAAACGTCTCATCGTGATGGATCGTGGAAGCATCTTGGCGCAAGGCGACCCGCAAAGCGTTCTTGATAATGCGCAAGTTCAGGTAGCCTACATGGGTGGTGTGGCATGAGTTTGCTTGTTTTAAAAAATCTCTCTGGTGGCTATAGCGAAGTCGATATCGTGTCTGAAATCGATTTAACGGTCGAGACGCAAGAGATTGTCACGATTGCTGGCACCAACGGCGCTGGCAAATCAACACTGGTCAAAGCGCTGCTTGGATTGCTGCCCAGAGTGCGTGGCGAGATCTTGCTTGATGGCCAGTCGCTAACGAAACTGGCTGCAGAAGAGCGCTTTTATACGGGGCTCGCTTACGTACCACAGGTTGCTAATATCTTTGGCTCGCTGACAGTGCGCGAAAACTTGCTTGTCGTGCGTGGTGTCAAAAAAATCGAGACACGTTTGGCCGAAGTGCTTGAACTGTTTCCCGTACTCAACGAAAAAATGTCACAACGGGCTAGTCAACTTTCGGGCGGAGAGCGACAGCAACTCGCCTTTGCCCGTGCCTTGATGCCCTCACCCAAGCTCATGGTGCTTGATGAACCTACTGCGGCCTTAGCCCCTAGCTTGGTTGAGAAAGTCTTTGAACTTGTGCGTCAACTTCCGACACGAGGTGTCGCTGTGTTGATGGTCGAGCAACGCGCGCGGCAGGCACTAGACATTAGTCAGCGTGGCTACATCTTGGATCAAGGGCGTTGTGTCTTATCAGGACGTGCAAGTGATTTATTGGCCAATGAACAAATGACAGCGCTGTATCTGGGTCATCGATAGCCCATGCGCTGCAGTCGGATATTGCGGTTGTACTGTACGTTTCACGCTGCGGTTATACGTTGCAGTCGTAGCAAAAGATCGATATAAAAAAGGCACCCTTTCGGGTGCCTTTCGATCGAAACGATAAAGACTGAGGGTTGCTTACGCAGCCACAACAGTTTTACGTACGAGTTTTTCTTTAATACGTGCTGACTTGCCTGAGCGGTCACGCAGATAATAGAGTTTGGCGCGACGCACATCACCACGACGCTTAACTTCGATCGAGGCGATTTGAGTTGAATACAGTTGGAACGTACGCTCAACAGCTTCGCCAGAAGAAATCTTGCGAACGATGAACGATGAGTTCAGGCCACGGTTACGACGGGCAATCACAACGCCTTCAAAGGCTTGGGCGCGCTTACGAGCACCTTCAACCACATTGACGCTGACAATAACAGTATCGCCAGGGGCGAATTCTGTGACCGGTTTACCGCCGGTGAGGCGAGCAATTTCTTCTTGCTCAAGAATAGCGATTAGGTTCATATGAACTCCAAGTCATCTTGCTCTCGGTGGTTTCACCAGTGCACTCAAACGAACCAGCCAAAAATAAGCTGACTGCGCGAGGCCTGGATCGGTATTGTTTGACGTGCATCTGACCTATTCAGATGCCGTTACCGGGCAGAGGATGCGTTAACAAAGCCATTGATTCTACAACATTTTTGGGTTGTTACGCCAATCATGAGGCTCGCCTGATGTTACAAAGCTAGATGTGACTGGTTTGTGACAACAACTGCCTCGGATAAATTTTTGACTGTATCGTTGAATGAACCTTGGTTTAAACTCTCAATTGAATCCCAGTTTGAACTGTACGTTTGAGTGCTAAGTTGAATCCTAGCTTGAGCCACATATTGAATCCTAAATATTTATGAGCTCTTCTGCCCTACTCCTTGTCATCGCGGCGGCAATTGCCCATGCCTCTTGGAACCTGTTGGCCAAGCGCGCAGCGCACGTTGGCTCGCCCTTCGTGTTTGCCTATGGGCTTTGTTGCACCATTGTGTACGCCCCCTGGGTGGTGTGGGTGCTGGTCTTTGAGCAAAACGAGTGGAGTTGGCCAATCGTGGGGTGCATCGCCCTGTCGGGCGCCTTGCACTTAGCCTACAGCTTGTGTTTACAGCGCGGCTACCAACTGGCCGACCTATCGGTTGTTTACCCGATTGCGCGTGGCACTGGGCCAATGCTCTCGACCGTAGGAGCTTTGCTGTTGCTGGGCGAACCTGCGACGGTGCGTGGGATCAGCGGGATGTTGTGCGTGGTGGCTGGTGTTTTGCTGATTGCGACTCAAGGCAAGCTTGGTCGTCTCATGCAACCGGCAGCCATGGTGGGAGTCCGTTGGGGAGCTTTGGTTGGCGCATTTATTGCCGCCTATACCTTGGTAGATGCCTATGGAGTCAAAACCCTTTTGATTGCACCGGTCGTGTTTGACTGGGCAACCTGCGCGACCCGCACGGTGCTGCTATTGCCGCACACTGCTCGACAACCACGGCAGGCTTGGGCAGCGATGAAAGGTTACTGGCCCCTGGCTTGGGGAATCGGCGTGCTATCACCGCTTGGATATATTTTGGTGCTGTACGCCTTACAAGGCGGCGCACCCGTTAGCTTGGTGGCGCCCGCACGCGAAATGTCTATGCTGCTTGTGACGCTTGCGGGGCTTTACCTGCTGCGTGAACCCGTTGGTTGGGGGCGCTTAGTGGGCTGCTGCGGCATCGCCTTAGGCGTCGTGCTACTAGCGGGCAGCTAACCCCCGTGCTGAGCTTAATAGCCCGCTGCGTTACCGATCAAGAGGACTGCAGGGATCATCGCTACCCAAAAAGACAGCAAGAGGATGTCAGACAACATACCTTTTGCACTTGGTGCGCCCTGGCGTGCGGCTGAAGACGCGAAAGATGGTGCGAATTGGGCGCGTGGGGCTTGCTGTGCATGAGATTGACGCATGGTGTGGCTCCTTTAGACTAACAATGCAGTGCGTTTAAGTAACCACCCTCGGTTGCCGTAGCGACCCAGGGTGGTTGCCGGGGACCTAGAACCGGCAAAACTGTTTGGTCAGTGACCATAAACAGTACTGTACACGCATACAGTACTGTTTGCAAACACAGTTATTTGAAATGATTGTTTTTTACAACAAAACAATTCTTAGTTATGGCAAAACCTCACCGTGAGCCAAAGGGCTTTGGGCAATTGTCCGAGTCACTGATCCCTATCCATGCAAACTCAAACCGCCCCTCAGGCGAGATGGGCCGCGCTGTGCTAATTTTCGATCTTCTCAAAAACTTTTTTGCCTGACTCGCACCATGACAAACTTCACCTCAAGCCACGCCCTGTTTAAAGTGTTCTCTGACTACGGCATGGACCGACTTTTTCTCGTGCCAGGCGAAAGCTATCTTGGCCTGCTCGATGCCTTGGTCGATTTTCCGGCAATCGATGTCGTCACCTGCCGCCATGAAGGTGGGGCGGGTTACATGGCCGTTGCAGACGGACGTCTCACACGCCGCCCTGGCTTGGCCTTAGTCAGCCGTGGCCCAGGCGCCTCGAACGCTGCAATTGCGGTACATACGGCACAACAAGACGCTGTACCAATGATCCTAGTGATCGGTCAAATCGCTGCGCGCGATCTGCGTCGTGAAGCGTTTCAAGAAATCGATTACCAAAAAATGTTTGGCTCGATCGCAAAATGGGTGTTCGAGTGCACCGGCCCCGAACAAATCGCTCAAGCTGCTTTCAAAGCCATTCGGATGGCCACCTCGGGCGTACCGGGCCCGGTTGTATTGGTACTGCCTGAAGACATTCAACAGCAAACGGTGCCTGAGCCAACGTTCAAACAACACCCTCACGTCTTTGGTTTACCAGCTGCTGATACCCTGGCTGAGATCGTTGAACAACTGAAGGCTGCACAGCGCCCAGTTGTCATCGCGGGCGGTGCCTTTGATTGTCCAGGCGGGCGCGAAGCCTTGGCAGCGTTCGTACACCATTGGCAACTGCCAACCATGGTGTCGTTCAGACGCCATGACATTTTTGCAAACGATAATTCGTTGTTTGTAGGTGACTTGGGGCTATCGAACCCTGCGGCCCAAATGGCGACCTTACAAACCAGTGATTTCATTCTGGCCTTAGGCACCCGTTTAGGCGACATCACGACACAAAACTATCAGTTTCCGGCGTACGCCCAGGCGCCACAAACCCTACTGCATTGTTACCCTGATTCGCGAGTCGTCAGTTGGGATACTGTGGCCGACTACCCCTTGGTGTGCGACCCAGTTGGCTTGGTGAAAGCCTTAACACAAGGCCCTGCCCCCACCGCGAGTGCGGCTCGAGTAAGTTGGTTAGGCACACTGCGTGAGCACTCGCAGTCTTGGGCTGCCTGGCCATCGCGCCAAGCAAAAAAGGGTGTGAACTTTACTGAAGTCGTGCGCGCACTCGAAGCTCACGCGTCGCTTGCTACAACGATCTGTTTAGACGCCGGTACCTTTGCAGCGCCCGTTTATCGACACTTCACCTTCAAAACGGGTCAACGTTTGATGGCACCTTTAGCGGGTGCCATGGGTTATGGCACACCGGCAGCTGTGGCCTGCGCTTTACGTGAACCCAGTCGCACAACGGTGTGTATCGTTGGCGATGGTGGCTTTTTAATGACGGGCAACGAAATGATTTTGGCCGTTGAGCGCAAGCTGCCGATTATCTTTATTGTTTCAAACAACGCTAGCTATGGCTCAATTCGCTTACACCAAGAGCGTGGCTACCCAGGACGGGTGAGCGGCACCTCGCTCTTTAATCCTGACTTCCATGACATGGCGCGCAGCTTTGGCATGGCATCTGCTCGCATTACCCACAAAGACGAAATCGATGGTGTCATACAAGCAGCTTTCAAGGCGAATGCGCCGATACTCATCGAGGTCAATACGAGCTTAGATGCGATGTTGCCATAAAAGAAAAGGGCAGACGCGCTCAAGACTCAGCGTCGCACCAAGCCTCATGCTTTGAGGCCTGGCGGCGCTACCAACCCATTAAACAGTCAGATCGGAGCGCGTCAGCGCCTCGGTCATCACCGCACCTTGAGACAACGCCAAGTTGAGCGCCTGCACACGCGGCAAGATTGACCCGGCATAGAACACTGCCGTGGCAAATTTATTTTGCGTGAAAGGAGTCGCGCGCGACTCACGTTGCGCTGCGCTGCAGACTAGCGCAGCCCGAGCCAGATGCCAGCCACCCAAAACATAACCGGTCAGCATCAAATAAGGCACGCTACCTGCGTAGACTGCCCGGATATCCGTTTTGGCATGGTCAAGCACAAAGTGCACAGCGCTTTCATACGCCTCGACTGCTAGCGTTAAATTCGCATGAATCAAATTCAACCCTGCTGCGTTCTGAACGTGGGCCAGCGCGCTTTCAGTCTTGAGTTCACGCAGCGTTTGTTGCATCGTTTGCGCCAAGCCCAAGGCGGTCGCCCCTGCATCACGCAACGTTTTGCGCCCGATCAAATCGTTAGCCTGAATCGCCGTAGTGCCTTCGTAGATCGTCAAAATACGAGCATCGCGATAAAACTGGGCCGCGCCTGTCTCTTCAATGAAGCCCATGCCACCGTGCACCTGCACCCCTAACGAGGTCACTTCAAGCGCGCATTCGGTTGAAAACCCTTTCACGACTGGGACTAAATAATCGTAGAGAGCTTGCTTAGTGCGACGCACTTCAGGATCAGCGTGCTCAAGGCTTAAATCATCGGTCACGGCAGCAACACAAGCAATCGAGCGTGCTGCCTCGGTCAAACCACGCATGGTCGACAACATACGCTGTACGTCTGGGTGTTGCACGATTGGCACTGCAGCGGCAGAGCCCTCAATCGCACGACTTTGTACGCGATCACGCGCATACGCACGCGCTTTTTGGGTGGCAGCCTCGCTCACTCCAATGCCCTGAAGGCCCACGCCAAAACGCGCAGCATTCATCATAATAAACATGTACTCGAGGCCACGATTTTCTTGACCAACCAGAGTACCGATGGCACCGGCACCCACCTCACCTTTATCGTCGCCAAACAGCAACACAGCGGTTGGACTACCGTGAATCCCTAATTTGTGTTCGATCGATGCGCACCAGACATCATTGCGCGCTCCTAAAGACCCATCATCGTTCACCAGTACTTTAGGCACCACAAAGAGCGAGAGCCCTTTCACACCGGGCGGCGCATCAGCCATACGGGCCAGCACCAGATGCACGATGTTTTCAGCAAGATCATGCTCGCCAAACGTAATATAAATTTTTTGGCCAAACAGACGATAGGTACCATCCGCTTGCGCGACCGCACGCGTATTCACCAACGACAAGTCAGAACCAGCCTGCGGCTCTGTTAAGTTCATCGTGCCAGTCCATTTCCCCTGAACCAACGCTTCGATATACAGTTTTTGTTGCTTGTCAGAGCCCGACAATAGCAACGCCTCAATGACACCATCGGTCAACAGTGGGCACAACGAAAACGCCAAATTGCCCGCGTTTAAATTTTCGGTTGCTGCACAGCCCAACAGTTTGGGCAGGCCCTGGCCACCCCACTGTGCAGGATGACGCAACCCCTGCCAACCACCCTCTACGAATTGCTTAAAGGCCTGGTGATATGAGGCAGGCATCTTCACCACACCGTTGGCGTGAACCGGCGGATGCTGATCGCCATCCCAGTTGGTAGGCGCCACCACTTCAGAGGCGAACTTAGCGTTCTCTTCAAGCACCGCCTCAATCAAATCAGGTTCAAGCTCAGAAAAAGCTGGGAGCGTTAAGAGCTCGGACAAGCCTGCAATATGCTCGAATACAAAACGAAAGTCATCGACTGGGGCACGATACGTCATCACACTAACCTCAATACAAACTGAAACAAAAACCCCGTCGCGGGGACGGGGTCAGAATACTCTGCCATGCTTGAATGAAGCTTACAGAGTGGTAACAAGTTCAGGAACGGCCTGAAATAAATCAGCTACCAAACCATAATCGGCTACACCAAAGATTGGGGCTTCGGTGTCTTTGTTGATCGCAACGATCACCTTTGAGTCTTTCATGCCGGCCAAGTGCTGGATCGCGCCAGAAATCCCAATCGCCACGTAAAGCTGAGGCGCCACAATTTTGCCGGTTTGACCGACCTGCCAGTCATTGGGTGCGTAGCCTGCGTCAACCGCGGCGCGCGAAGCGCCCATGGCCGCACCAAGCTTGTCTGCGAGTGGATCGAGGATCTTAAAGTTTTCAGCACTACCCATGCCACGGCCGCCCGACACCACGACTCGCGCGCCGGCGAGTTCTGGACGATCGTTTTTAGCGACTTCGCGACCAACAAACGTTGAAAGACCGGCCGAATCAGCGGCTGCAACGGTTTCGATCGAAGCGCTGCCACCTTCGGGCGCTGCATCAAAACCCGTGGTGCGCACCGTGATCACTTTTGTAGGATCGTTTGACTGCACGGTTGCAATCGCATTACCCGCATAGATTGCACGTTGAAACGTATCAGGTGAATCGACTGCTTGAATTTCAGAAATTTGTGCGACGTCTAAGCTAGCGGCCACACGCGGTGACACGTTTTTGCCTGAGGCGGTTGCAGCAAACAGAATATGGCTGTAGCCACTGGCTAACGCCAAGACTTGTTTGGCAACGTTTTCAGCCAAACTGTCAGCCAAGGCGGGCGATTCAGCGAGCAACACCTTTGAAACACCCGAGATTTTTGCCGCATGCTCGGCAACTGCGCGCGCGTTGGCACCAGCAACCAACACGTGAATATCGCCGCCAATTTTTGCAGCAGCCGCCACGACGTTATGCGTGGCACCTTTTAATTGAACATTATCGTGTTCAGCGATGACAAGTATTGACATGGTTACACCACCACCTTTGCTTCGTTCTTAAGTTTGTCGACTAATGCAGCAACGTCTTGTACCTTAATGCCCGCCGAACGTGCCGCAGGCTCAACCACTTTCAGGGTCTTGAGGCGAGGTGCTACGTCCACGCCTAACGACTCAGGCGTAACGGTATCGAGTTGCTTTTTCTTGGCCTTCATGATGTTGGGCAAGGTCACGTAACGTGGCTCGTTCAAGCGCAGATCGGTCGTGACAATGGCTGGCAACTTCAATTCGATGGTTTCGAGACCGCCGTCGACTTCACGTGTGACACGCGCAACACCGTCGCCCAGTTCGATTTTGCTCGCAAACGTCGCTTGCGACCAACCCAACAACGCAGCAAGCATTTGGCCGGTTTGATTTGAGTCGTCATCGATCGCTTGCTTGCCCAAGATGATCAGCGAAGGCTGTTCTTTCTCGGCCAAGACCTTGAGCAATTTAGCAACGGCTAAAGGCTGAAGCTCGACATCGGTTTGCACCAGGATGCCGCGATCTGCACCGATTGCCATGGCGGTACGCAGGGTCTCTTGGCATTGTGCAACACCGCAAGACACGGCGATCACTTCTGCGACGGCACCCTTCTCTTTTAAACGAGTCGCTTCTTCGACCGCGATCTCGTCAAAAGGGTTCATCGACATTTTCACGTTAGCAATATCAACGCCCGTGTGATCAGACTTCACACGCACTTTCACGTTGTAGTCTACGACGCGCTTTACAGGAACAAGCACTTTCATCCAGCGATCTCCAGATATTAAAAATACAGCTCAATCGGGTCTGACGCCCGACAATCAACCTCTGATTCTACCGGAACTCGCGCCTCGACTCAGGCAATCGGTATGATATCGGTTGATTTCATAAGGAAAAATTTATGCTTTGCCCCCGACGCCTAGTTCAAATAAGTTTGCTAACAGCCCTACTGTGCGGCTGTGCCACGCCGCCGTCGGGGCCAGGCAAGACCTCTGAGGCTGACGCAAACCCGAAAACTGGCACCACTTCAAGTACCTCTCCGGGCAGCCCAGCGGGCTCTCCGGGAACGAAGGCCAGCGGCTCTGCAGGCGCGACCAGTCGTTTTGATCCCGTGTCTCTTCCCCAAACCGAAAGTGCTCGTCGCGCAACCATGCAACGCTTTGGTGTAGAGCTGGCCTCAGAGCGAAAACTGCCCGAAGCCAAGGTTCTGAAGCTGCTTGACGAGGCACGCTATAACCCTACGGTTGCACGCATTGTGGCGCCTGTCGCCGCCGGTCAGCCTCGCCCACCACGCAGTTGGGCAACTTACCGTGGACGCGTGGTCGAACCGATTTTGATCGCCCAAGGTCAAGCCTTTATGAAACAGTATGGGGCCGAGTTAGACCGTGCAACCGCACGCTACGGCGTACCGCAAAATATCATTGCAGCCATCATTGGCGTTGAAACCGGATACGGCAAAAATCAAGGGACGTTTCGCGTCCTTGACTCTTTGGCCACACTTGGTTTTGACTATCCTGATGCCTCAAGGCCGGATCGCGCCGAGATGTTTCGTGGTCAATTGGCAGACCTGATCGAGTTGGACTTGGCGGGTCGCGTCGATGCCAGAACATTAAAGGGATCGTTTGCAGGTGCAGTCGGCATCCCACAATTCATGCCCGGCAGCATCAAACGTTTTGCCGTGAGCGCAAGCGGCGCCCAAGAAATCAATCTAAGCACCAACATGGCCGATGCAATTGCGTCAGTGGCGAATTTCTTGGTTGAGCATGGCTGGCAACGAGGCTTACCGACTTTTGTTCCAGTCAGGCTGCCCGCTTCAGCAGGCAAACTTGTCGATGGCGGCTTAAAGCCCACCCTTGACTGGCCTCAATTGCAGGCAGCGGGTGCCAAACTAGCGCCGGGCGCCAAAGAAGCAGCCTGGATGCGCGCACCTCTCGGTGTGATCGACCTACCTGAAGAACGCGCAGGAACAGTTGAGTTTCGTACAGCCACTCAAAACTTCTTTACCATCACCCTATACAACCGCAGCTATTTTTACGCAGCCTCTGTCGCAGATCTGGCCAGTGCTTTGGCTGACAATTGACGTCCCTCACCTGATCAGAAAGGATGTTTGCACCTGTGCCTGACATCCAACAGAGACTCCTACGATGTCAGCGCTATTCATCCTCCCCATTAGCCGGGAGGATTTTTGCGCATCTGGCTAAACTTGTGGGTCAAATAAACCGGTCGAGAGGTAACGATCACCCCGATCGCAAACGATGAAAGCTATCGTGGCATTGCGGGCCGTTTCAGCCACCCGCAATGCGGCCACCAAGGCGCCGGCTGCGGATACGCCAGCGCAGATACCTTCTTCAGCCGCTAGGCGTCTGGCCATGTTTTCAGCGTCTTTTTGCTCAATCGATTCAAACTGATCCACCAGCTTTGGATCATAAATAGCCGGTAGGTAGGCCTCAGGCCATTTCCGGATACCCGCAATCTGTGAACCCTCGGCGGGCTGAGCGCCAACAATAGTTATAGCCGGATTTTTTAATTTTAAATAGCGACTAACGCCCATGATCGTACCGGTGGTACCCATGGCGCTGACAAAGTGGGTGATTTCGCCGCCCGTTTGCTCCCAAAGCTCAGGGCCCGTAGTCTTGAAGTGCGCTAACGGGTTATCAGGGTTTGAAAACTGATCCAGTACCTTACCGCGCCCTTCGGCTTGCATCTTGGTGGCAAGATCACGCGCAAACTCCATACCGCCACCACTCGAAGGGGTCAGGATGAGTTCAGCCCCGTACGCCGCCATTGACGCGCGACGCTCAACGGAAAGATTGTCAGGCATGATCAAAATCATCTTATAACCACGCATGGCGGCGGCCATCGCCAACGCGATACCAGTATTGCCGCTGGTAGCCTCGATCAAGGTATCGCCTGGCTTGATTTCACCGCGAGCCTCTGCCCCCAAAATCATGGCTAACGCAGGGCGGTCTTTGACCGACCCGGCGGGATTGTTACCCTCGAGCTTGCCCAATACGATATTGCCGCGCTCTTGCGCAAGCTTTGAGGGTAGTCGCTGCAGGCGCACCAGTGGTGTATTGCCTACAGCCTGCTCGACGCTTGGATATGTTTTCATCATTTTGCCTCCGTAGCCCCTCGCCTTGCAGAGCGAGGGCACACCAAAGCAACGATCATACCAAAGGCACAACAAGACGCAGGCACCCAACTCACGTACGCGTTCAGTGAGGCGGCGAAGGCTCGATCAACGGCGTCGCAACCGTGGCAGACGGTGCGACACGAGCACGCGCACCCTGAGAGCCGGCCCTCTGAGACGCGGCAATCTGGGCCGATGAGCTTTGCGCCTTGCCCGACGAATCGCCGGGGTTACGCCCGACCTCAGACACGCGTAAGCCCGCTGCTTGTAAAGTCTGCAGCCGCTTGGGGCCAATCCCTCTGACACGGTCTGACAAATCCTCAAGTGACTCAAACGGACCTGCACGGTTACGCTCTTGCACAATCATCTGCGCGGTACGCGGCCCTACCCCCCGCAAATCTTTGAGTTGTTCGGCGGTCGCGGTATTGAGCTCGAGCGCCTGAGCCGACAACCCGACCCCAACTCCGGCCAACATGACCGCCACGCGTGACCGTCGAGCTAAACGATTGCCTGCTTGATAGGCGAACGGAAACGACCAGCGTCCTGTTAAACGTTCGGCCTGCTTCTGGGGTTGGATTACCGATTGTTCAGATGCCAAGGGCACTGCAACGGTCGAATCAAGAAAAGGGTTCACGGCTCTACCTCTGAGAAGGGTGGCGCGAACCAGTGCTTGGCCAAGATTCAACCAACACTGTCGCAACGCCATCTTGAGGTTTTTTGTAATATTTACGGGGTGGACAACAAGGCAATATCCACCCGTACTTCAACGTGCTGTCTAGGCGCCGGCGCTTGCCTCGTGCAACGCACGCACATACTCAGCTACGCCAGTTTGGACGTCGCGCATCTCAGCCTTGTAGCCCGCAGCACGTAACGCCGAGACATCAGCCTGCGTATAGCTTTGATAACGCCCCTTAAGGTCTTCAGGAAACGCCACATAGCGCAGCGAACCGTGTCGCACGAGCTCTTCGAGCGACATGGGTGCTTGACCGCGCAGCGTACGCATGGTGTTGACGACCGCACTAGCCACATCGTTAAACGGTTGAGCGCGCCCGGTACCGCAGTTGAAGATACCCGACACTTTAGGGTGATCAAGAAAGTGCAAATTGACATCGACGACATCGTGTACAGAAATAAAGTCGCGCAATTGCCCGCCATCAGCATAGCCATCCCAGCCGCCAAACAGGCGGACGTGACCCTCGGCGATAAACTGATTCATGTTGTGAAACGCAACAGAGGCCATGCGCCCCTTGTGCTGCTCTTGCGGGCCATACACATTGAAATAGCGCAAACCAACGACTTGAGCGGTGAGCGAACTCATACGTGCGCGCAAGACTTGATCAAATAAAAATTTTGAGTAGCCGTATACATTTAGCGGCTTTTCATTTTGTAGGGACTCGGCGTAATTGGGGCCCGCGCCATACACCGCCGCCGACGAGGCATACATCAACGGGACTTTATGCGTCTGACAGTATTCAAACAACTCGAGTGTCACGCGATAATTGTTGTCCATCATGAACTGACCATTACGCTCGGTCGTATCCGAACAGGCACCTTGATGAAACACGGCACGCACACCGGGCAAAAACCCATCAATCACGCCGCGACGAAACTCGTCTTTGTGCATGTAATCGCTGATTTGGCCGCCCACGAGGTTCACGAATTTATCGCCATCCGTTAGATCGTCGACCGCCAAGATATTTGTGATGCCACGGCGATTTAAGCCGCGAATAATATTGCTGCCAATAAAGCCAGCCGCACCTGTGACAACAATCATGCAAGTTCTCCGGCAGTTACTGTCGATGTCCCTAGTTTACCCACAACGATTCCACCTGCGCGATTCGCCCAACGCATCGCCTCAGGCCAATCGACTCCGATTGCGCGCATCACCGCGAGAGTCGCCAGCACGGTGTCGCCCGCTCCGGATACGTCAAACACTTCATGCGCCTGAGCATCAACATGATCACTGCCGTTTGCAGTAAACAGAGTCATGCCTTGCTCTGAACGAGTCACCAACAACGCCTCAAGTTCGAGTTGATCGCGTAAGCCTTGCGCGCGTTCTGCCAAGTCCGTCTCACTGGTCCAATGACCCACCGCCTGTTGCATTTCACCACGGTTAGGAGTGACCAAGGTGGCACCGCGGTAGCGTTGATAGTCAGTGCCCTTGGGGTCAACCAAGATCGCGATTCCTTGCAGTCGGGCTAAGGTAATCAGCGCCTCGACATGGGCCAGCGCCCCCTTGGCATAATCAGAAAAAACAACCACGTCATGCTCGGCAAACAAGGGTGCCACTTGCGCCTGCAAGGTATCAAGCAGCTGCGCGGTAGGTTTTTCTTCGAAATCGATACGCATCATTTGCTGTTGACGCGCGAGTACACGCATTTTCAGTGTTGTCGGGTGTGCGGCATCGGCAATTAAGTGCGCCGTCACGCCAGCCTCTGTCAACAACTCATGTACCCGAGTTGCCGCCTCGTCCACTCCAACCAAGCCGACCAAGGTCACTTTTGCCCCCAAGGCCACGGCATTGCGTGCAACGTTAGCAGCACCACCCAAGCGATCTTCGCGGCGTGCGACATGCACGACTGGCACAGGTGCCTCGGGAGAGATGCGCTCAACGTCGCCAAACCAATAACGATCAAGCATCACATCGCCAACCACCAATACGCGGGCACGGGTCGCGGCGTCTTTAGGAAATGTTTTCATTCAAGTTCTTCCATCCGGCGCGGCTTGTAGGTTTCCCACGCGTTACATCCAGGGCACTGCCAGTAGTAGCGTCGAGCCTGAAACCCACAACTACGGCAGGTATAGCGATCTAGGCGTTGGCTGTGCTGATTAATCAACCGACGCAACAGGGCCAGATCCGCACCAGGAATGGGGCTTTCAAGCGGTGTTTGATTTGCCGCAGCATGTGCAAGTTCAGCTTCAAGCAAACGGTCAAGACCGAGCAACGAAGGATTTGTCTGCAATGCTTGGCGTGCAAACGCCCAGGCGACATCGACACCCTGTTGGGCTCGCAGTGCGCGAAAGACGACATTAAACAAATCAAGAGAGGGGTATTTTTCGTGATGCGATAGCAACACTGCCAAACCCTGAGCAGACTCTTGAGTTTGAGAAAAGTTTTGCAACAGCTGCTCAGCAACCAAACCCGCAAATTCAGGAGATTGGTCGAGCACTGTTTGAAAATACTGCCGTTGCAACAATGTTTGTTGAGCAGAGCCTGCGATCGAGGCATGAATCATCGCCACGCGAACGCTCGCCGCAGCAGCTGAACCTGCACCACGCGCCTTGGCCGCACGCTCTGCCTGTTTCAAGGCCTCTTGCGCTTGCTCAACCAACGGCGGCTTAGTCGCAAGTGCAGCTTGTGCCAGTTCACAGTAGTAATGCACCAACTGCGGCACGGGTTCATCTACCAGTTTTCTCAGGCTTTCAACCGCTTGAATCGCCCGCGTCCAGTCGTGCTCAGACTCGTAAATTCGAATTAAGGCGCGCAACGCTGCTAGCCCAAAGCTAGTGTCTTTAAGGACGGCAAAGGCCTCTTCAGCACGATCGAGCATGCCAGCTTTGAGATAGTCTTGTGCCAGTTCATGCTGTGCATGCTCGCGCTGACTGATAGGTAAGTCTGCACGCGACAGTAAACTTTGATGCACGCGAATGGCGCGCTCCATTTCGCCGCGCCGGCGAAACAAGCTGCCTAGGGCGAAGTGCAGCTCGGTCGTTTCGGGGTCAAGCTTAGCTACCTCGACAAAGGCGTCGATGGCTCGATCGGGCTCTTCGTTGAGCAAAAAATTTAAACCACGAAAATACGAATCGGGCAGATTACGCGTTTCGGACAAAATCTGTCGGATATCAAAGCGCGCAGCCATCCACCCTAACGCGAACAGCAACGGCACAAAAATCAGCCACCAAGACTCAAAATCCACGCGGTGTTCCTAAGTTCAAATAATGAGCGCGCAACGTCTGCTGACACTTACGCGGCAAAAAACTGCCAGCATCAAATCGGCGACAAAGGCACCAAGGCATCAGGTGAAAGCGGCGCGGCGCCGGGCGGATTGACTGCGGCTTGTATGCGCTCGAGCTCTTTTTTAAGGCGCGCAACCTCGCGGCGACGTCGGATCGAACCGGGCACCGTCAGCAATAGCCCGAACAGCGTGCCAAGCACAAAGGTCGAAAGCATCACAACAATCAGCGGCACGCTTTGAAGCGCCCAGGTGCCGTAAAAGGTCACGCCCACAGGGTCGGTGTTTTTTAAGGCAAACATTAAGACGGCAACAAAAACAATTAAGCGTAAAGCCCAGACAAGGTAGCGCATGGCTGATGCTCCAAAGTGCAAAAGTCGATTGTAAGCGCCCTGCAGTTTTGGCGCATAAAAAAACCGCCATTCAGCGGTTTTTCTAATCAATCAATGGTCTGTCGCACCTGTTGGGTCGGTGCTAGGTGCACCGCCGTTCAAATCGACACGTTCGCGCAACTCTTTACCGGCCTTGAAATGCGGCACCTGCTTTCCAGGTACCAACACTTGTTCGCCCGACTTGGGATTGCGCCCGACGCGTGGTGCGCGTTCAGACAGCGAAAAGCTGCCAAAACCACGGATTTCGATGCGTTGACCTTCGGCTAACGCCTCGGTCATGGCATCGAGCACCGTTTTAACAGCGTAATCGGTGTCACGAGCAGCCAGCTGTGTATAGCGGGCTGCCAGCGCAGCGATAAGTTCAGACTTAGTCACTGGGCTTATTCAGTGTCGCGAGCCTGATCGAGCTTGGCCTTGAGCAACGCGCCCAAATTGGTTGTGCCCGACGATGCACTCGACTCTGAAATACGCTGCATCGATTCTGCAGTGTCTGCCGTATCGCGCGCTTTGATCGACAACTGAATCTGACGCGTCTTACGGTCAACGTTGATGATCATTGCTTCGATATTGTCGCCAGCCTTAATCGCTGTGGTTGCGTCTTCAACGCGGCCTGTCGAAATCTCAGACGCGCGCAAATAACCTTCGACCTCAAGCGACAGGGTCACGATAGCGCCCTTAGCTTCGACAGACTTAACGGTGCCAGGTACAACAGCGCCTTTGTCATAGGTTGAAACGTAGTTATTGAAAGGGTCGCCTTCAAGCTGTTTCACGCCAAGCGAAATACGCTCTTTGTCAGTATCGATACCCAACACGGTTGCATGAAGCTCGTCGCCTTTCTTGAAGTTACGAACAGCTTCTTCACCAGTTTCAGTCCAAGACAAGTCAGACAGGTGCACCAAGCCATCGATACCACCTGGCAAGCCAACAAACACGCCAAAGTCGGTGATTGACTTGATTGCGCCTGAAACTTTGTCGCCACGCTTGAAGTTAGAGGCGAACTCTTCCCAAGGATTTTGACGGCATTGCTTCATGCCCAACGAGATACGGCGGCGATCTTCGTCGATTTCAAGAACCATGACTTCGACTTCTTCGCCCAAGGTCACGACTTTACGTGGATCAACGTTCTTGTTGGTCCAGTCCATTTCAGACACGTGAACCAGACCTTCGATGCCGGCTTCGACTTCAACGAATGAACCGTAGTCGGTGAGGTTTGTTACTTTACCGAACAGGCGTGTGCCCTGTGGGTAACGGCGTGCGAGGCCCACCCATGGATCTTCGCCAAGCTGCTTGACGCCCAGTGACACACGGCTCTTTTCTTGATCAAACTTAAGAACTTTTGCTTCGACTTCTTGGCCAACAGCCAAGACTTCTGAAGGATGACGCACGCGACGCCATGCCATGTCGGTGATGTGCAACAGACCATCGATGCCGCCCAGGTCAACGAACGCGCCGTAGTCGGTGATGTTTTTAACCACACCTTTAACGATCGAACCTTCTTGCAGATTTTCGAGCAGCTTCTGGCGATCTTCGCCCATGCTGGCTTCGAGCACAGCACGACGCGATACCACCACGTTGTTACGCTTGCGATCGAGCTTGATGACCTTGAACTCCATGGTCTTGCCTTCGAACGGCGTTGTGTCTTTCACAGGACGCAGGTCAACCAGCGAGCCTGGCAAGAAGGCACGAATGCCTGCAGTCATGACAGTCAGGCCGCCTTTGACTTTACCGGTGATTGTGCCGGTAACCAGTTCGTTTTTCTCGAGTGATTTTTCGAGTGACAGCCAGGCCGACAGGCGCTTGGCGCGATCACGAGACAACACGGTGTCACCGTAGCCGTTTTCGAGCGAATCAATAGCGACCGATACAAAATCGCCTGGTTTGACTTCGAGCTCGCCTTGATCGTTTAAGAATTCTTCAAGAGGAATCAGTGCCTCAGACTTCAGGCCGGCGTTTACCACCACAAAATTATGGTCAATACGCACGACTTCGGCAGAGATGACCTCGCCGGACTTCATATCTTGCTTTTCGATACTTGCTGCAAACATCGCTGCAAAGCTTTCGCCTGCATCGGTTGAGAGTTGTTGAGTTGACATGTGAAGGAGATCCAGGTGGCCTTGGGGGCCGGGTTACACGCCGTTCAGAGTGCAGTTGCTGCGTGCCAAGCAAAGTTTGCTAGGCCAACAGCCCCTACGCCTTTGCGGGTGGGGTTGGTAGAACCCTTGACCACAGGTCAAGGACGTTTTGCACCGTTTGCTCGATTGTCAGTTGCGACGAGTCGACCACGTGTGCGTCTGGTGCTGGTACAAGTGGCGCGACGGCACGTTCAATATCACGTGCGTCACGCTCGCGCATATCAGCGACAAGGTCGTCTAGATTAGCAGAAATTCCCTTTTCGATCAACTTCTTACAGCGACGCTCGGCACGTGCCTGAGCGTTCGCCACTAAAAATATCTTCAGCGAAGCGTCTTTAAAAACGATCGTACCCATATCGCGCCCATCGGCCACCAAACCGGGGGCAATGCGAAACGCCCTTTGGCGCTCAAGCAAGGCCTGACGCAAGGCCGGGTTAGGCGCCAGACGCGAGGCCAGGTTGCCCACATGCTCTTGCCGGATGACGTCGGAGACCTCAAGACCAAACAGCGTCACCCCTTTGGGATGAAAGTTGACCTCAAGTTGTTGCCCTGCCCTCGCGACCGCCGGTGTGTCTGCGGGGTCGATCTTTTGCTGCAACACCGACAAAGCGGTCAAGCGGTAGAGGGCCCCACTATCAAGCACGCCCCAACCCAAGGCCGTCGCCACTCGATGCGCAACGGTACCCTTACCGGACGCCGTCGGGCCATCAATCGTAATCACTGGACTTAACGCGCTCACTTGAAGAGGCCTCTAAACACATCGAAATAGGTCGGAAATGTTTTACTCACGCAGCCAGGATCCATGATGCGCACAGCAGCCGGCCCAAACGCGGCAAGCGAAAAACACATCGCCATGCGGTGATCATCGTAGGTATCGATTGACGCGTCGCGCCACTGCCCTGCCTCGATCGGCACAACACGCAACCAATCAGGACCGCTTTGCACCTGAGCTCCAAGCTTTTGCAGCTCAGTTTGCATAGCGGCAATCCGGTCTGTTTCTTTGACTCGCCAACTGCCAATGTTACGCAGGGTGCACGGCCCGTCAGCAAAGAGCGCCAACATGGCTGCCGTCATCGCAGCATCTGGAATCAAATTAAAGTCAGTGTCAAACGCCTTTAAACGCTGGCCTTTGGATAGGTCGATACCCAACACCTCGATTGAAGCGGCTTCGCGCTTGACGCGTGCGCCCATCGCCTGCACCGTGTCAGCAAACGCCACATCGCCCTGAATACTGTCTTGGCCGACGCCCAGCACGCGCAACGGCCCAAGACTCAGGGCTCCCATTGCCAAAAAATAAGAGGCTGACGAGGCATCGCCTTCAACAAAAATCTGCCCAGGAGAAGAGTAAGCGGCCTGAGCGGGAACGACGAACTGCTGCCAGCCGTGACGCTCAACCTGCACGCCAAAACGCGCCATCAGGTTTAACGTGATGTCGATGTAAGGCTTTGAAATCAGCTCGCCAAGCACCTCAATGACCAATGGTCGGCCCGAGCGCGCAACCGCTAGGGGAGCGGCCATCAATACCGCAGTCAAAAACTGACTGGACACTGACCCTTGCACGCGCACGCGATCACTCAGGGCACCAGAAGGAGAAATTAGCAGCGGAGGATAGCCGTCTTGGCCCGTGTAGGTCAGATTGGCACCTAGGTCGCGTAGGCCATCCACTAAATCTCTGATCGGGCGCTCGTGCATGCGCGGCACACCCGACAAGCCATAGTGTCCTCCCATTAGAGCTAGCACCGCCGTCAGCGGACGAATCGCTGTACCAGCATTGCCCATAAACAAATCAGCTTTGTCGACCGAAAACCGCGATACCCCCTGCACCGTGACTGAATCGGCAGCGTGGCGAGTCACTTGAACGCCAAGTTGCTGTAACGCGTTGAGCATCACCGTTGTATCGTCTGACTCTAACAGACCATCAATACGGGTAGCACCCAGCGCCAGCGCCGACAGAAGCAATACGCGATTTGAAATACTTTTTGAGCCGGGCAACTCGACGTCGCCTCGCGCCTGTTTGACATGCGGCAAATCAAGATACGCAGCGCCACTCATGATTGCTGCCCCACCCAGTCGCGGCGCGCCTGCGACGCCACTTCGAGCATGTCTTGCAGATAGGCGTAATCACCAGTGTTTAACGCATGCTCGGCTCGCTCAAGCACTTTTCGAAAGGTCGCGATTTCGGTTTGCATCGACTGGCGATTAGCCTCAAAAATATCGCGCCACATTTCGGGCGACCCCTGCGCTACGCGTGTGAAGTCTCTAAAACCAGACCCAGCTAGCTCAAGCTTGAGGGCCGAATCATCGCTTTGCGTCAAATGTTGCATGAACAGCGCCGCCACCCAATGTGGCATATGACTAATCGCAGCCACCGCAGCGTCATGTTGCGCTGGGTTAAGCGTCACGAGCTTTGCGCCACAGGCCTGCCAGGCAGCCCGAACGCACTCGATATCTTGGGGGTGGTTTTCAACCAAGGGAGTGAGCACGACCCGTTTACTTTGATACAGGCTAGCGTTGGCCGCTTGAGGCCCGGTTTCGTGCGACCCTGCCATCGGATGACTGGGTACGAATTGGGCAATGCATTCTTGCAAGCCTGCG
>CALCPT010000044.1 GCA_937897265.1 uncultured Alcaligenaceae bacterium | reverse complement strand
ACCGGTCTTCACCATCGCCTTTGCAATGGCGAACCATTCCCAAGCGTGACCAATACACAGCTTGAAACCAACGGGTTTGCCGCCCGACAGCGTGCGCAGACGTTGCACGAAATGCAATAGGCCGACGGGATTATTAAATTCGGAGTGCGCGGACGGTGAGTTGCAGTCTTCTCCAACATTGACACCTCGTGCCGCCGCGATCTCGGTAGTGACTTTGCTACCTGGCAAAATCCCGCCGTGCCCGGGTTTCGCACCTTGTGAAAGCTTGATTTCAATCATTTTCACTTGGGGCAACCGGGCGTTGGCCACAAAGTGAGTTTCTGAAAAACGACCTTGCTCGTCGCGGCAACCAAAGTACCCAGAGCCGATATTCCAAATCAGATCTCCACCTGGTTGACGGTGGTAGCTGCTAATGCCGCCTTCGCCCGTGTCGTGTGCAAAACGCCCAAGCTTGGCACCTTCGTTTAGGGCCAGCACGGCATTGGCGCTCAGGGCGCCAAAACTCATTGCCGAAATATTGAGCACTGACAGCGAGACCGGTTGGGTACAGTCCGGGCCTCCGACCGTCAGCCGAAAATCTGGGTTAGCGATCTTCGAGGGCGCAAGGGAGTGATTCATCCATTCATAATGCTGGTCATAGACGTCTAGCTGCGTACCAAACGGACGTTTGTCGATCTCTTGCTTGGCACGCTGATAGACCAGCGAACGACTCGCCCTTGAGAAGGGGGTCTCCTCGGTATCGGTTTCAAAAAAATACTGACGAATGGCTGGACGTAAGTATTCAAAGAGATAACGTAAACCACCGATGATTGGGTAATTTCGCAAAATTGCATGATGCGTTTGCGTGAGATCGCGCAGACCAAGTGCTGACAGTGTCCAAGCGCTGGCGGCCACTAGCCACCAAAAGGTTGAGCCTTCACCTTGTAGTGCAAAGTAGGGTGCAAGCGCAGCAAAGGCGAGTGCTAGCCATAGGGCGAGATATCGAAATAAAAATATTGCCATTGTGGGCTCCGGGTGAGTGCCTGAGGTTATCTCGTGAACCGTATAATTTTCAATCTAGGAGAAAGCATGACATCGTCCGATCATAGATCCGAAACGCCAGTGGATCAAAGCGTCCCAACACAAAGCACTGACGCTCGAGGGCCAGAGGTCAATCTCGACCGGCAATCAAATCCCTGGCGTGTCGAGTTAGGAGATTGGGTGACGTTACAGGCCAGCGCTGCGCCGATTCGGCTCGATGTCTTTGTGCACGAGCAACAGGTGCCAGTTGAAGAAGAGATTGATGCGCTTGATGCGTTGTGTGTCCATGCTGTGGCCTTTGATGCCACGGGCCGTGCACTCGCAACAGGGCGTTTATTGCCGGATGGCCATATCGGTCGGATGGCGGTGCTCAAAGTTGCGCGCACACGGGGGGTAGGCAGTGCAGTGTTAAGCGCGTTGATGCAGCAGGCCCGCCATCGAGGATTTGCAGAAGTGGTGTTATCTGCTCAGACCCACGCCCAAGGGTTTTATCTGCGCCATGGGTTTGTGCCCGAGGGCGCTGAATACCTTGACGCGAATATCCCGCATATTTTGATGCGCAAAGCGCTCTAGGCTTTAGGTGCCAAAACAAAAAAGCCTCAAAAATTCAAATTGAATTTTGAGGCATTGTCATAAAAGCCAGGTACTTTATGCTTTACACTTCGGTGGTGCCCAGGAGAGGACTCGAACCTCCACACCTTTCGGCACACGGACCTGAACCGTGCGCGTCTACCAATTCCGCCACCTGGGCCTAACTTGTACTCAAGAAGCCACGCATTATAAGCGAGATTTTAGCTTTGGCAAAACGCCTCCCACCAAATATCAAGAACACTCGCGCCGCGACTGTTTCGCCCGAAAAGATCCCCGACTTTGATCCCGATGTGCCTAGTCGCGAACAAATTCTCGAAGTCTTGCGTGTAGCGCCTGCACCTCTCTCACCAGAGGATCTGGCGGTCCGCATGGGCCTGACCCGTGAAGAAACCTTAACGGGCTTTGATCGCAGAATCGCAGCGATGGAGCGCGACGGCCAATTGCTGCCCAACCGCAAGGGTGTGCTCTTGCTGGCCAATAAGCTGGATTTTGTCGCCGGGCGTGTGCAAGGGCACCGCGACGGGTTTGGCTTTTTAGTGGCTGACGCTGGGGGCCAAGACATCTTTTTGTCACCGCGCGAAATGCAGAAAGTCTTGCACGGTGACCGCGTGTTGGTGAAGCCAACTGGCGAGTATCGCGGCAAACCCGAGGGCACGATTGTTGAAGTACTCGAGCGTCGTACTAATCGTTTGGTTGGGCGCTTTTTGAATGAGCGTGGCATGACCATCGTGGTGCCTGAAGATCAGCGGATTAAGCACGACGTCTTAATTCCGCCCGGCGATACCGGTGGCGCGCAGCATGGCCAAGTCGTCTCAGTCGATATTATTGAGCAACCCTCCAGACATAAACAGCCCTTGGGTCGTGTCGCTGAGATCTTGGGCGAAATTGACGACCCGGGTATGGAGATCGAAATTGCGGTGCGCAAATTCGATGTGCCTGTAGACTTTTCAGAAGCGGCCATGCGCCAGGCTGACAAACTGCCAGATGCAGTGCGCGCCGCTGATTTGAAAGACCGTGTTGATTTGCGTGATGTGCCGTTTATTACGATCGATGGTGAAGACGCGCGCGACTTTGATGACGCCGTGTATTGTGAGCAAGTTGATATGGGCGAGGCGCGCAAGCGCCCGGCGTGGCGACTGTTGGTCGCGATTGCCGACGTGAGTCATTACGTCACACCCGAAGATGCGCTGGATGAAGCGGCACGCGAACGCGGTACGAGCGTGTATTTTCCACGTCGCGTGATTCCGATGTTGCCCGAAAAGCTCTCGAATGGGCTGTGTTCGCTCAAGCCCTCAGTCGATCGATTGGTGCTAGTGTGCGACATGGTGATCCCGCTGTCGGGGGCTAAAGCAGG
>CALCPT010000043.1 GCA_937897265.1 uncultured Alcaligenaceae bacterium | reverse complement strand
TTGGGCGATCAACACGGCGGTAGCCGGATTGCGTTCAAAGTATTCGTTGAGTGATTTGGTGCCCGTCCCCAACACTGCGGCACCTTGATAAGTTAGAGTCAGTGCAGACGCTGAGCGCTGCCAAGGCTGCACAGGCGGTGCATTTGCCGACACGCTCGCCTTAAAAATATGGTCAAGTCTTGAAAAGCTATCAACGCTCGCGTGCGCCTGCCACCAGTTTTGCCGAGTCCCTCTGGTAAAACCTGAACCAGTCAGACTGCTATAGAGTGACATCTGCGGGCCATCTGGCCGCATGTCGATGCCTTGTTCAGCGCGCCACGCACTCGTTTTGTTTTGCTCATTGGTGCTGCAGCCCGCTAATCCCAACAACACTGACGTCACCAACCAAGCCAGCAGTGACCTAACAGCGATTGACCAACGCATCACGAAAACTCCTTATACTGACAGTCTTTGTTTTGAAAGCTACGCCATGACACTCACTCAGACTTTACAACATCATCTCGACGCCCCAGGCGAACTGTTGATCTGGACTTCAGTCGATCCTGCCCATGAGCAAGACTTTAACCAGTGGTACGACCGCGAGCACATGCAAGAGCGGGCTGCCATCAAGGGGTTTCGCTGGTCGCGCCGCTATCACTCTGACACCTGCGCGCGCCCGTATTTGGCCTTGTATCAAACCGACACGCTGCATGTGTTTACCAGCGAGCCTTACCGTCAAGCGTTCACCAAACAAACGCAATGGTCTGAGCGCAACTTTACGCGCATGCGCGACACCAGTCGGCGCGTCAACGCGGTCACCCCTTTGGCGGGTGCCGGGACCGGTGCTGCGGTTGCCTTGGTCTGCCTTGAGTCCAACGAACAAGCGCAAGCTGCCATCGCACTGGCTCAAGAGCTCACGCACGTGATGGATGGCGTACTGGCTTTACGAGCACTGTGCCCTGACCCAGTATTGTCTACCCCCTTACCGGCAGAAGACCTCATCACACGCAAGCTCGAACCGTTTATCGTGATTGAAACCACCTCGCAAGCGAGCGCAGCGTCAGCCGGTAAATGGCTCGCAGAAAAACTCGGGTTGCCTCCAGCGCGCAGTCACTGTTTCAAACTTTTATGGGATCTGCAATCGATTGATCTAGCGCGCTAGCGGTGAAGTGGTGCTGACGGCGCGGCACGCCTCTGGTGGCAGCGTCTTACGCACCTAAGCTAGAGCTGTTAGCTCTTTTTTGCGGTGATCTTGAGTGACTTACCGATGCTCTGGTTAAACTCACTCACGCATGACGCCGAGCAACGCGTTGCCCATTTGCCGACAATGTTTTGAGTGGCCAAGCGTTTAATTGTTGCCAGATCCGCTTGAGTTGGTCTGACCAAGGTCATTTTGCCTTTGGGTGCCATCGGGCAGCTTTTCGCCCCAGTATTACAGTCGTAGCCTTTTTGAGTTTCTGACTCGGCAAACAACCATAAACGTTCAGTCAGTTTTGCCAAATTAATCTCTAACAATGCACGAACATCCGCATTGAGTTGATCCCATACCTTTTGATTCACGGCATGAATTTCTTGATTCCAGCCTAGAGGTAACGCATACAAATGCGTGGATACGGTGTACCACTTGGCTGTATACCCCGCCATGCTGCTGGCTACGGCGCAAGCAATAGTTTTCTTTTGAAAGGCTTGCAAGACTTCGGCAATCGGCATGCTCAAACTTTTTGCACCTAACGCCTCAATCAACTCGGCCTGCGAGCGCGTGATCACGCGAACAGTCTTGCCCTTTAAATCTTGCAAACCCCGTATTGGAATATTACAAAAGAGCACTTGCGGTGCAAAGGGAGAAACGCCTAAAAACTTGCTTTGGTAGGTCGCAGACAAATGTTTCGCTAAAACTGGAGCAAAACTCGTCGACACCTGCCGTGCTGTCTTGGCATCGGTTGCCAAGCCTGCGAGGTCGACCGCTTCGTAGATCGCAGTGTCAGCGGCCGGATATATCAAGGGGATCACGCCAAACTCAACCACCCCTTGTTTCATGAGTTTGAGCAATTCTGTGCCCTTTAAACCCATTTCATCAAACCCTTTGATCTCGGCCGTAATCTGCCCGGCAGAATGCTCGGGGATCGTTTTTAGCCAAAAGGGTTGCTCAACTTGTTTGTAGGTCGAACGCGTGCTGAGTCCACCCAAGACTTTCAGCGCAGTGACGGGTAATTCTTGCGCGCAGGCCGCAGACAGCAGCGCCCCACTGACTAAAGCGACGATGAGGCAGACCAC
>CALCPT010000042.1 GCA_937897265.1 uncultured Alcaligenaceae bacterium | reverse complement strand
TTTGTTGATCCCATGTTAATTGTTTGAGCTCATCGGCAACTAAGCCAAGAAGCTTGTTGTACGTTTGGCCGACAGTATCGGCGATAATCGACAACCACTCGGCATCGTCCCAATTTTGAATTCTCGAAAGGTCCTTTTCTGATGGAACACCTGTGTCGATGATAAACAGATGCCCAAGCTCGTGACCCGCCTGCTGCAATTGAAAAGCCATTTCTAACGCTACCCAACTGCCAAACGAATGCCCGCAGAGGTAATAAGGGCCAGTTGGCTGAACGGTTTGCATGGCTTCGATATTTAAGCGAGCAATCTCTTGAATCGAGGTGAACGGTTTTTGAGTCTCTGGCGATACGATCGCTTGCAGACCAATTAAGGGACGATCTCCTGTCGCGAGTTCGTTTGCCAAGGCTCTTAGATAAATCACAGAGCCTCCGGTACCCGGGGCACAAAATAGTGGTGGCTGTGTACCCTTGGCTTGGATCGAGACCAAGATCGAACCCTTATCGCCAACGATTGGCAGGTCGAGGGCAAGTGCGATCTCTTTGATCGTCGGCTTATCAAGCAAAGTGGTGAGTGGTAATTGCCGTTGAAACTTTTCTTTGATTGCGCTCATTAAACGTATGGCCAGCATCGAGTCGCCACCAAGTTCAAAGAAGTTGTCTTCAACACCGATCGATGAGTAGCCGAGTAACGATTGCCAGATTTGACTTAATTTGTACTCAGTCGGGGTGGCGGCCGCGATAAATGTGCTCTCGAGGTCAGGGCGCACATACAGCTCACCGCTGTCCTCAAGTGTCGACTGAGCGCGCCAATCTTCACGGATCACCCAGTTTTTAAAGCGATACTCAAGATCACCGGTTGCAACGATGACTCGGCCTGAGGGCAAATTATTTAAGATGCATTCGAGCGCTTCGATAGATTCTGCAGGAGACATCGAAAACTCTTGTGTTTTCGAAAAGCTTGTCGATTCATCTGTGAATTTCCATGCATCCCAATCAATGGAAAGCCATCGAGTGGCCTCTTGACGCGAGTTTTCAAGTGCGACAAAGTGATCCAAGAATATATTTGCCGCGCTGTACGCAGCGTAGCCAAGGCCCCCAAGCACTGCAGAACTCGATGAGATCAAACAACAGAAATCAACTGGATATTGATCAAAGATCGCTTTTAAGCCGAAGGTACCGAAGACCTTGGTGGAATAGTGCTCGTGAATCACCTCTGGCGTCAGTTCAACGAACGGCGTGACCAGTGAAGGTGCGCCCGCTGCGTGGAAAACACCATTGATTTTTCCAAAGTGCGCGGCACAGGCTGAGAAACAAGCGTCTAGAGAAGTCGGATTCGCAACATCACCTGATAGAACTAGAATTTCTGCACCAGACTTTTCGATGCTCAAAATCGTTTGAATCGTGTCACTAAAGGGCAGGCCCTTTGCGCAGATGTCTTGCCACTGGTCGCGTTCAGGAAAAGTTGTTCTGCTGACTAAGCAGAGGCGAGCTCGAGCCTTTTCGCCTAAGTAGCGCGCGAAGGTCAGGCCGACCTTTCCTAGGCCGCCGGTGATGAGATACACCCCTTTTTCAGTTAGAGCTGAGGGCAGGCCGGCAGAGTTTTTTAGTTGAACACGTTGGTAGCTCGGAACTAGACGTTGATCGCCACGATAGGCAACCATGGGATCCAACGAACCGTTTTCAATTTCACTCAATACTTTCGTCACGATGCGACTGGTATTGGTATTGGTATTGGTATTGGACAGCACTAAATCGATACAGTGAATTGTGATTTGTAACACTTCTTGGGGAATCACAAGACTAGGCCCAATGAGTGTTGCCTTACCAGGAGAGCCGTGTCCGGTGCCATAGACATCATGCAGTCTATCAGCGATAACAGTGATATCAATAGACTGATCGGTAGGGATCAAATTTGCAAGGGAATGACTGATATTCATTAAAGAATAGAAGCCTTGATCTTGCTGTGTTTCAAAGTTCAGAAACTCTTGATCAGCCTGCGCTGCACTAACCTCTTGGATATCGAGTGCCCAGCAGTGGATCACTTTGTATATATTTTTGTGACGTAACTGTTTGATGAGCGATTCGTAGTCGTCTCGTTGTCGGGGCGACACTACAAAGGCTGTCTCGGATAGCTTTTGAAACCGAGTGCCCCGTGTAACTTGCACGACCTCTTGATCGTATCGATTCAACGTCTGAAGCAGACTTTCGCATAGTGTCGACTCATTTGCGAAGATCAACCAGACTCGCTTGTCTTGTGCAAAAGCTTCAACGTTCAGAGCCTCGGGGTAAACAGTTGGCCGCCAATGCGGTAGATAAAACCATTCTTCGATTGGCCGACGTACCGTTAAATCATCGTTTTGATTTGCGCTACCTAGCTTAGGCGCATCAATCCAATGCCGTTTACGTTCAAAGGGATAAGTGGGTAACGAAATCCGTGACAACTGGTCTTGCTCATAGAAACGATCCCAAGAAACGGGCACACCCGTTTGCCAAATTTTTGCAAGGGCGTCATACACACTTTTGTCTTCAGGCAAAAGATCTGTATCGAGCGAGGTGATAATCGCTCTGGGTGGTTGACTGCTCTGACGGCGTTTGACTAAGCGACTGAGAATCGATTTAGGACCAACCTCTAAACAAACTAGATGACTTTCTGCCAATAATGTCGCTGCGCCCGCCGCAAATTGCACTGGGGCACGCAGGTGCTTGACCCAGTAGTCAGCACTCTGCGCTTCATCAGCAGAGATCCACGTACCTGTTACGTTTGACACAAACGGAATCAGTGGCGCAGATAGCTTATGTTGCTGCACTAAATCTCGAAACTCTTCAAGGATTGGCTCTAGCATGCTTGAGTGAAAAGCATGTGAAGTTTGTAACGTTGTGCAGGCGATCCCTTGCGTATTGAGTTTGTCCGCCAGGTGTTGGATCGACCGTGTCGGGCCAGCCACAACAACCCCGGCGTCTTCGTTGATACTTGCAATGGATATATCTGAGAAGGCCGAGAGATCAAGTTGTGACGCAGGCTGAGCAATGGCAAGCATTGAGCCCCTTGGCAAGCCCCAAACGAGTCGTCCACGATGAGCGATAAGTGTCAAAGCGGTATCTAACTCAAATACTCCAGACAGACACGCGGCAACGTACTCACCGAGACTATGGCCCAGCATGGCAAAAGGCTTAACGTTCCAGTGCATCCATAGTTTTGCCATTGCATATTCAGTGACAAACAGTAATGGCTGCGTGATCCACGTCTCATGAATCAATCGAAGCAATGTTGAATCGGTACTTTTTTCATACTTAAAAAAATCTCTCAAGTCGATATTTAACAGCGGTTTCAATTTATCAGCGCAGTAGTCAACGATGTCACGAAATTTAGGCTCTGTGGTGTAAAGCGCCATCCCCATACCGACATATTGAGTTCCTTGTCCAGGAAACAAAAATGCAACACGGGGAGATTCGGAAGTTTTAAGCGACGATAGCTTGCGATTTTCGGTCTCTTGGCTTGCGAGTTGTTCGCGTAACTGCTCAAGAGATTGGCAAATAAAGGTAGAACGGTAATGAAATGCCTTTCTTCCGACCGCGAGCGTAAAGGCTAAGTCGGCAAGACTAGACTGTTTGTCTTTGTCAATAAACGCTTTAAGCTGTGACTCTGTTGCCTTGAGTGCTTGTTGCGTTTTAGCCGAAAGCGTGACGATATGCCAGGGGCGAGAATAGAAAGAGAGCACTTTGGCAGGTGCTTCTTCTAAGATCACGTGCGCGTTAGTTCCGCCGATGCCAAATGAGCTCACGGCGGCGCGACGTGGGTGCTCTCGTTTTTGCCACTCGGTTAGAGAGGAGGGGACATAAAAGCGGCTACCCGTTAAACCAAGCTTTGGGTTCGCTTCGGTAAAGTGTAGAGTTTTCGGAATCTCTTTGTGCTGCAGTGCTAACGCGGTTTTCAGAACTCCAGCGACTCCAGCCGCAGTATTCAGGTGGCCAATATTAGTTTTAACCGAGCCTAACGCAGTCGAGCCAACGGTCGTGTCGACAGACGCGTACGCTTGTTTTAATGCGGTGATTTCAATGAGGTCACCGAGCGCTGTGCCTGTGCCGTGCGTCTCAATGTAATCAATCGTGTCAGCTGGTACCTGTGCATGCGCAAGTGCCTGTTGAATGACGCTGGCTTGGCCACTCACACTGGGTGCAGTGAAACCAACTTTCGCAGAGCCATCGTTGTTGACTGCGCTGCCTTTAATGACGGCGTAGATGGTGTCTCGATCTTTCAGTGCTTGGCTCAGTGGTTTCAGGACAACGATTCCGGCGCCGCTTCCCCATACGGTGCCGTTGGCCTGGATGTCAAACGCGCGGCAATGACCATCTGGAGAACTAATATTGCCCTCTTCATGAAGATAGCCGCCGTGGTGCGGAACCTTGATGGCAACACCGCCGGCCAAGGCGAGATCGCAGTCGCCTAGCAGCAGGCTTTGACAAGCCTGGTGAATGGCCACCAACGAGGTTGAACAAGCCGTCTGAACCGTGATGCTTGGCCCCGTCAGGTTAAAGGCATAGGACACGCGAGTGGCTAGAAAATCTTTGTCATTGGCCAGAATTAGCTGAAACACTGAGGTGTCTTGATGTCGTGCGACATAGGGCACAACATTACGAACTAAATAGTCGTTATGCCCGACGCCTGCAAACACGCCAACGGCGGCATGTTGAGGGTCTGCATAGCCAGCATTTTCGAGTGCTTGCCAGGCCGTTTCTAAGAACACCCGTTGCTGCGGGTCGATAAACTTTGCTTCAGCAGGCGTGAACGAGAAAAACTCGGCATCAAAATCTGTAATGTTTGATAACACACCGGTGCCACGGATGTAATTCGGCGAAGCAATCAGTTCGGGTTCTACGCCCGCGTCGCGTAGTTCGGTCTCGCTAAAGAAGCGAATCGATTCTTGACCCGACCTTAGGTTCTCCCAAAATGTATTCAGGTCATCAGCACCAGGTACGCGAGCCGCGACACCAATGATTGCAATCGCATCATGCTCGAGCCGGTTGTGAGTGACGCTAGGTCGTTGGGAGACCGGCTGAATCAGATCGCTTTGGTCTATCCAATTTGATAAAGAGCGGATGGTTGGATATTCAAATAGGTGAATGAGTGGAATATCGCGCTCTAACCGCCGCTGCAATTCTTCATTGACTCGGCTCAACAAAAGAGAGTGTCCACCAAGATCAAAAAAGTTGTCGTCAATGTGAATGGATGGGCGTTGTAATACTTGGCACCAAATGTCACTAATTAACTTCTCGCTGTGCCGCTGCGGGGCCGTATTGGTTGAACTTAACGCAGCAACGGTCTCAGACTCAGGCTCAGGCAATGCCTTACGATCAATTTTCTCATTAGGAGTCAGTGGTAAGGCGTCTAGGATGAGAATGTGGGCGGGTACCATGTACTCAGGTAGCACGTCCTTCAGAAAAGCTCTCAGTTCTTTATCCGAGTGTGCAACGCGATCTTTGACCGTCAGGTAGGCAAGGATGCGCGCAGAAGAATCGCCTTTTCCTGTGCGAGCGATGACAACTGCCTCTTTGGTGTTCGAGTGCTGACGAAGTCGGGATTCGATCTCGCCTAACTCAATGCGGTAGCCTCGAATCTTGACTTGATGATCTATGCGTCCTAGAAATTGAAGTGTTCGATCCGCTGACCAAGCAACCAGATCCCCTGTTTTATAGAGCCGTGCACCTGATTGTTGTCCGAATGGGTCGGGGCGATAAGACTCAGCTGTCAAGGCCGGGCGCTTGAGATAGCCGCGCGCTAAGCCCTCACCACCAATATACAGTTCGCCTGGCAATTGACTAGCTTGAGGCGAAAAATGACGATTCAGAACATACAGTTGTGTATTAAGGATGGGATGACCGACGGGTTCCACTGCATTGTCGTTTTGCGCTGTAGCAAGAACGCGTCTGACCGCCGACCAGATGGTGGTTTCCGTCGGACCATACAAATTCCAAAGACTGACGCCTGCCTGTGTCAAAGAGGCAGATAAATCAACGGGTAGTGCTTCTCCACCGCAAAAGGCGGCGAATGTCGATGGGGGTTTCCAACCCGTTTCAAGCATCACACGCCAGGTGACAGGCGTGGCTTGCATCGTTGTGATGCAGTGCCGCGCGATGGCTTTTTGAAGGGCACGGCCGTCAACCGCGGTTTCACGCGAGGCAATGACAACTCGACCGCCCGTAATGAGAGGCAAGAATATTTCTAGACCCGCGATGTCAAACGATATCGTTGTGACTGCAAGCAGGGTATCGGTTGGTTCAAAGCCCGGCTCACTTTGCATCGAATGCAAAAAGTTATAAAGCGCTCGATGCGTGACTTGAACGCCCTTCGGTCTTCCGGTCGAGCCGGAAGTAAATATCACGTAGGCTGTGTTAAGCGGACAAATCGTAGCCGTCGCACAATTCCAGTCAACTTGTGCCTGATCCGTTTGGGAGATCAGAGTCTCTAAAAACTGGATAGGCACTGAGGTTTGATTCAGCTTCTGCGCGAGTGCGGTCTCAGTCAGAATCAGCCTTGGAGCAGCATCTTCCAAGATCCAAGCAATACGATCAGCAGGAAAATTAGGGTCGATCGGGATATAGGCGGCTCCGGCCTTCATAATGGCGAGCATCGCAACAATCATTTGTGCCGATCGATCGACATAGAGTGCAACTAGATCCTCTGTGACCACGCCCGATAAACGTAAGAGCTGGGCTAACCGAGTCGAACGGTCCTCTAACACGCCATAGCTGATCGAGTCATCAGCAAAGGTGATCGCAATCCGATCTGGAGCGTCTTTAGCGCGCTGTGCAATCAGCGTCAGTACATTGATTTCTGGTTGTAGTGCATAGAGCGTCGTGAGCTGCTGAGCAAATAGCTCGTGCTTCTCTTTAGCATTCAGAATTGAAATCTCGCGTATCGAACGCTTTGGTTTTGCAATCATTTGCTCAAGAATGCTTGCGTAGCGCGTGGCGAACTGAGCAATACGTTCGTCGACAAAAAGATCCTCGCTGAAATTCCAGTAAGCGACGAGCCTTTGACCCTCAGCCTCGAGACTTAAGCTCAAATCAAATTTCGCTGAATTGTTGTCTTGTACGATGGGCTCTATCTGAAGGTTGGCAAAAGAACTAACCTGTTGTGTCGACGTTTGTAAGTCAAAGGCGACTTGATAAAGCGGCGCATGATTGAGACTTCTGGGCGGATTTAAGATTTCGACTATTTTTTCAAATGGAATTTCTTGATGATTAAAGTCGCGCATACACGCGACCTTGACTCGATTTATAAATTCTTCAACCGATGGATCCCCCGAAAGATCGATACGAATCGGCAGAGTATTAATAAATAAGCCAATCAGATCTTCAAGTGCGGCGTCGTTTCTGTTTGCGACGGGGCTGCCAATAACGAGGTCATCTTGGCCTGAGTGCGCTGACAAAAAGACAGCAAATCCCGCGAGTAAAGTCATGTAAAGCGTGGAGTTTGTGGCTTGACTCAGTGCCTTTAATCCTTCGGCAACGTGTATGTCGATTTCGCAGATATGGGTTTTGCCCGAATACGACAGATAGTTTGGCCTCGGATGGTCGGTCGTCAAGGCTAGTCTTTCAGGGCAACCGGCTAAACGCGTTTTCCAATAATCAATGAATGCCTGAAGACTGGTACCGGCTAGTTCGTCGGACTGCCAATGCGCATAATCAGAATATTGAATCGCTAAGGCTTTCAGTTTGGTGTCTTGTTGTTCGCAAAGTGCCGTGTAAAGATCTTGTAGCTCTTTAAATAAAACTCCAATTGACCAACCATCAGCAACGATGTGATGTAAAAGAATCGTGACCTGGAACTGCTGTTGATCAGTTTTGATCACAGTCGCTTTAATCAAGTCATCCTTTGTTAAGTCGAAACTAAAATTTTGAAGCGCTTGTACGATGTTTTGCGCTGTGCGGGTATGATCCGTCGTGAGATCAAACCACTCGCACGTAAAAGCCTTTGCCTCCTTAAGGACAATGGTTGGACCGTTTGCTGTGCTAATAAAGTTGTAGCGAAGAATCTCGTGGCGTTGAACAATCTGGCTCAGCGCCTGCTCAAAATATTGTCGTTTAAAGTCGCCCTTGATGCCAAAACAAAGTGGCATGTTGTAGGTGGGTGATGGACCCTCGAGTTCATATAAAAACCAAAGACGTTTTTGACCGAACGACAACACAGGTAGCAGTGAGCGATCCGCTTTTTGGATCTTACTTGAGCGCGTCGAAAGCCCTTGAGCTTGTTTCAAGTATTGCAAAATTTCTTGTTTGCGTGCAGTGATCGCTGCGCCAAGCTCTTTGGTGATGACGCCTTTCGGTGCACGCACGCTGAGCTGATCACCATCGACGGCCAGCGTCACTTTCAACGCACGTAATTCGTTCAAAAATAGATCAAGTGACATCACAGTTTAAATTCTTCTTCATCATCATTTAGCGGAGTTTGCTGCCCGTCTTGCTGATGAGTACTCCAGAGTAAGTTGTCAATATGCTGTCCCAGCTGCGTAATGGTGGGCTTTTCAAATAAAGTCGAAGCCGGAAAATTAATGTCATAGTGTTGCTTGATGCGTGTCACCAATCGTGTTGCTAGCAGCGAATGACCTCCTAGGTTAAAGAAATCGTCTTCGCGACTGACTCGATCGAGGTTAAGAACCTCAGACATCATGCGTTCTAGTACTTGCTCAGTTTCTGTCGTTGGCGGTCGATACTCGTGTTGTTGGCGTCTGTCTGGCCTTGGCAGCGCCTTTTTATCGAGCTTGCCGTTTGGAGTGAGCGGAAACACGTCAAGCACAACCCACTCAGTTGGCACCATGTAGGCGGGCAGTTGTGTCTGTAGCCAGCTTTCTAAGGTTTGCAGAGCCGCCTCTGCGGGTTGTTCAAACGTGACAAATGCCGCAAGACGCGTATCACTTGCTGAAATTTCAAAGATTTGAACAACAGCTTGTTTCACTGAAGTGTGTTTTTGGAGAACGGCTTCAATTTCTCCGAGTTCGATCCTGAAACCTCGCAACTTCACTTGTTGATCTAGTCGTCCCAGGCAAACTAGGTTTCCACTGCCATCGTATTTTGCAAGATCGCCAGTGGCATATAGTCTCGCGCCAGGCTCGCCGCTATATCCATCAGGCACAAATTTTTCAGCAGTCAAAGCCGGGCGATTTAGATAGCCATTGGCTAACCCTTTGCCTCCAATAAACAACTCACCGGCTAGGCCCGCGGGCATTAAGTTGCCAAATTTATCTTGAAGCACAAGACCTGTGTTATTCAAAGGTTCGCCAATCGGTATGCTCACGTCGTAAGCCCCAGCAGAGCTTAGCGCATAGCGGGTTGACCATATTGTTGTTTCGGTCGGACCGTACAAATTCCAGATCTGTGCAGAGGTCGTGCTTAGTTGATTGGCTAAGTCGACTGGAAAAGCTTCTCCACCACACAGTACCTTTTTCAATCCAGTTCCATCCCAGCCTGCCTCTAACATTAGACGCCAAGTAATTGGTGTCGCTTGCATGACCGTAGCACCGCTGTTCTGAATCACTCGAATAAGACTAGCGCCATCCGAAGCTTGTTCTCTACGCGACAGAACGATCGTAGCGCCGGTGATGAGCGGCAAATAGATCTCTAGACCCGCAATATCAAAAGAAATAGTCGTGACCGCCAGTAAGGCATCTGTCTGATCTAGGCCCGGCTTCTCTTTGACGGACAATAGGAAATTGACAAGATCAGCTTGTGTGATTTGTACGCCTTTTGGATTGCCGGTGGATCCAGACGTATAAATGACATAGGCGGGATTAAAGGGAGATTGCCTACCGACCACAGGATGACTTAAAAAGGTCTTTAGCGTCTCAAGATCCATCGGTAGCAACTGACATCCCTGACTGAGCGTACCGGTGTGACGTGTGTCTTGCGGATCGACGATGAGTACATTTGCTCGACTGTCTGAAATCATATACGAGACCCGCTCGCTAGGATATTCTGGATCAATCGGTACATAGGCAGCGGCGATTTTTTGTATGCCGAGCAGCGCAACCATTAACGAGGATGAGCGCTCTAAGCAGACTCCAATTAAATCGCCAGGCTTAACTCCAATGCTTTCAAGTTGTCTTGCAAATTGATTGGCGGCACGATTCAACGCAGCGTAGCTCACACAATCTTGCCCTAAAGTGATGGCGATTTTGTCCGGAGTGGCTAGCACTTGCTGCTCAAACAATTCTGGCAGGGTCAGCGAGAGCTCTTGGAGCTGACGTTGGCTGGCTGCCATTGTTGCCTTCAGGTGGTGACGTTCACGCTCTGTGGTAACACTTGCATGCCACTGACTGACGTTTGCCTGCGGGTTTGAGCCCGCAAAATCAAGTAGACGGTGCAGATTATCTAAAATCTGGCGAACACCCTGTTCATCAAAAATAGTTCGATCGTACGAGATCTTGATCGGGACTCTTTCACCGCCTGACGCGGTAACTGTGAGAGGTAAGTTCGTTTGCTCGTGTAGTTGTAACGAGTTGAACGATAGCTCCTGCGCTTGTTGATCGATACTGTCATCGAGTGGATAGTTCTCGAAGACCAAAATACTGTTAAATAATGGTGTTCTGGCAGACAGTTCACTACAGGCTTGTATGGTGACAAGAGGTGTGTACGCATACACATCACTGTCCATTTGATTGTGTAACAGTGCCGTCATGAGCTGAACGATCGTTTGATTGGGTTGCAGTTTTGCTCTTACGGGCAGGGTATTGATAAAGAGACCAACCATGCCCTCAACACCATCGAGCTCGGGTGGGCGGCCGGACACCGTCGCGCCAAACAAAATATCGTTGGATTGGCTATAGATGTGCAATAGAGTGGCCCAAGCGCTTTGTAAGATATTGCTCAGCGTCAAACGGTACCGCTTTGCAATATCAGAGAGCATGCGACTCAGATCTTCGCTTAACAGAAGATTGACTTCAGCAAACTGTGAGACCGACGTTTGAGCGTCTTGCTGAAGACTTTTTTCAATTCCCAAAAATGTAGGTGCTGAAAAATCTGCTAGGTAGTTCAGCCAGTATGTTTTGGCAACTTCCAAGTCTTGCTGCTTGAGCCAAGCGACGTAGTCGCGATATGGAGTTGGTAGGCGCAACGCCGTGTCGTCTGGGTTGTGATAAAAATGAAGAACCTCCTTCATCAGGATCGGCAAACACCAGCCATCCGTCAAGATATGGTGATGGCTCCAAAGAAATTTCCAGTGCGTCGATGACAGCTTGATCAGATAACAGCGCATTAAGGGCGCAGTCTCTAGGGTGTAATCCAGGAGTCGGTCACGCAAGACCAGTTCTTGCCAAGCCTCTAGTTGTTCTGTGGTTGACTGCTGCCTCCAGTCCAGCGTTTGCCACTCAAGGCTGACTCGCCGCAGTACAACTTGGTGATCCGCAGTATCACCACCTTCAAATATGCAAACACGTAGGCTAGGGTGACGCGCCAGAACCCGATCCCAAGCCTTGACGAAAGTATTCGGCTCAAACTGCCCCGACATTTCGCAACTTAGTTGAATGATATAGGCGCCCGAGGACGATGCGAAGCGGCTATGAAACGCCATTCCTTCTTGCATCGGTGATAGCGGGTAGATATCCTCAATATTTTCAGCGTGAGTCAACGTGAGCGCTGTGTAATGTTTCTCACCGAGCGTCGCCAGTGGAAATCTATCGCCAATAAACGGGATAGCCTGCCGTTCAGCGCAGTGTCTGACGATATGGCGCAATTCGTTTAGATATAAGGCGGTAAAATCTTCGATTGTTTTACGTGCAAAAATATTTTTGCTGTAGCTAAGATGCAGAATAAACTGACCAGACGATACACGCGAATTAATATCGATTAGCGCTTGGCGTTTGCCAGCACCACCAATATCTGAGCCGGTATTGCCATTGGCTTCATCAAGCAGATACTGCCCTTTTGATGCTTGATCAAATTGACCAAGGTTATAAAGAATGGCACTTATAAAGACAAGCTGCTTGATCGACTGAAGCTGGAACAGCGGGCCGCGACCTTGAAGGAACGCTGGAAGCCTATCAAGCCCCGCGCCGACCAGAGCGAGGTGTTCGCGCTCGACGCCAAGCTGGAGGCGCTGTGCCAAATCGAGGGGCTCGACTTCGA
>CALCPT010000041.1 GCA_937897265.1 uncultured Alcaligenaceae bacterium | reverse complement strand
CTACTCCACTCATCTCCATAAGGATTGCCAAATGCCATGGAGAGGTACACAACAAGTTCTTTTTTGTTTCTTACACATAAATCGTTTATTTCTTCCACACGGGTAAGCGATTCAGCAATCGATGAATTGGTGTTGCGTTGTTGAAATGTTTCTGAAATGGAAAACGGAAAACCTAGAAATGAAATTTCGTCAAACTCCACAGCATCCTCTGCTCCTCTTGTATTGGCAATGATGGCCAAAAGTTTACTTTTTGTATCCGCCAATTCTAAACTAGCGAGCACCTCAGCTGTATCCACCAACTGAGGTATAGCTTTGGGCGATACAAAACTGCCGAAGTCGATCGAATCGTATCCAACTTTTAGCAACTGGTTGGATGCACAACCGGTTGCGCATGGTTGTCGCGATGTATTTGACGAAAAATCTGTTGATTGATTGGCGCTTGGGCGAAGCATTTTTTATGCAACACTTAATCGATGGTGAACTCGCCGCAAACAACGGTGGTTGGCAATGGAGCGCCTCGACGGGGGCAGACTCAGCGCCCTACTTCCGAGTGTTCAATCCAATTAGTCAGTCTGAAAAATTTGATCCTCAGGGTGCCTTCATTAAACATTGGCTGCCAGAGCTCGCGACGCTGAATGCGAAAGAGATTCACAACCCAAGTCCAATTTCTCGCAAGGCGTTAAATTATCCGGATCAAATCGTTAACCTGCAAAGTAGCAGAGTACGTGCGATTGAAGCTTTCAAAAATTTGCGATAGCAACGCCCAGTCACTTGATCACCTTGTCCTGGCTGCTCGAGATCTGCCGACCGAGACGGGTACAAACAGTTATCCTATATCCTGTCCACTTGCAACTTTTATAGCCAACATATGAGCCTCACATCCTTTAGCGTCAAAACAATTCAGGGCGAATCTCAATCCTTAAGCCATTACGAGGGTAAGGTTCTACTCGTCGTGAATGTGGCCTCTAAGTGTGGGTTTACCGGGCAGTATGCCGGCTTGCAGAGCTTGCACCAAGCGTATGCGAGTCGCGGTCTGGTCGTGATGGGCTTTCCGTGTGATCAGTTCGGTCATCAAGAGCCAGGCAACGAGAGCAGTATCCTAGCGTTTTGTGAAACTCAGTATAAAGTGACCTTTCCAATGTTCGCCAAAATTGAGGTGAATGGTGCCAACGCGGCACCGTTTTATCAATGGCTGAAAGCGAGCAAGCCTGGCTTACTCGGCACAGAAGCGATTAAATGGAACTTCACCAAGTTCTTAGTTGGTCGTAAAGGGCAAGTACTTAAGCGTTATGCCCCAACCGATACCCCCGAATCGCTTCGACAAGAGATCGAAGACGCATTGGCCCTGTAGTCGACAACACATACGATCAGACGGCGATACACTGACGCTCAAAATGTAAAAAGGGTTATCTATGTCTCATCGCCCAGCTTATCCGTACCTGCTCGGCCTGTTGCTTCTAGCGGGTTGCGCCGGCAAACCCTCTGTGCAGCAAGACATTACGCTGGCAAGCCCTGCTGCGCAAAGCTCCGTGCAAAACACCACGGCACGTAGTCCGGTTCGCATGCGGCCAGCCGATGCCGAGCAGACTTCACAGGCTGCTGTGGTCACTAGCTATGGTGCGACGACAAATATCGTCTCTGATCCAACCGCCGCGGCTGGTCGCAACTCAGGACAAACCAACCGTGCGGCGCCAGACGGCCCTATCGCGATTCCAAGCCCGGTTCAGGCGCCCACCAGACTCGCCACGGCAGTGATGATTGAGCCCGCCGCCTCGCCTGCTTTGCCGAGCGGTGACAGCACGACGGTTTCGACCACAAACACAAGCGAGTCAGTCAGCTCTACTGGCACTGCCAGCGCGCCCGAGCCTGCGAAAATTGCCTCAAAAATTGTGACCTTTAAGCGAACAAAGCCCGACTGCAAAGGCTCAGAGTGCCCTGTGCTGAACTTTAAACGGTTAACGTTTACTGGCTACGACCGCTTCAATGCGTTTCTTGAGCAGACCCTTCTGTCCTTAGCGCTGGTTGAAACTAATCGCGACAAAGGCTTTCGTGACCTGCCAGAACTCGAAACCTATTTCTTCAAAACCGCGAAACCGCGCGATGAGATTGCACTTGCTTCAAGCGTCAAATACATGTCTGCTGACGTTGTCGTGTTGCAATTGGACAGCTATATTTTTACCGGCGGCGCGCAACGCATCTCGACGACACAATACCTGAACTGGCTGCCTAAAACTGACAAACTGTTAACCCTCGAGGCGATGCTGTTGCCCGGCAAAATGCCCGCATTTGAAGAAACGCTTAAAAAACAGCATGCGTTATGGATAAAAAAGAACCCGCTCGCGAAAGATGACCCTGCGGCTTACCTAAAGTTATGGCCGTTTGAGCCTAGCGACAACGTCGCTCTGCTCGAAAATGGCGCTGCGGTCACCTACGACCCTTACCGTTTAGCGCCCTACTCTTTTGGAAAGCCCACGATCTACATCCCCTATCGGGATCTCAAAGGGATCTTACGGCCTGAGTTGTTACCAAAAAATTAGCCGTGTGAGGATAGCTTTCCCTAGGCGCTTTGGCAGCGTAAATTAAACTCTATTGCTGCTTCTGTTTTCGGTTGGCGACGATTTTTTCAAGTGCTTTGGCTAAGTCTTCTTTGCCGCGCGAACGTGCGACATCGATCGCATCTTGGGCTTTTAGGTTTGAAAAACTCGGATCGGCCCCACCGTTGATCAAGACTTGTACGGTTTCAACACTATCCGCTCTGACGGCCAAGATAAGAGCCGTGTCGCCCTCAGGCGAAAGCTCGTTAGGTAAGGCGCCATTCTCGAGCAAGAACTTCGCAACGGCAGCACGGGCTTTCACCGCTGAATAGTGCAACGGCGTCCAACCGTCTTTATTTACCTTTGCCCCTTTTGCCACTAATGCCTTCACACGAGGCAAATCACCAATTAATGCGACGTACATCAAGGGCGTTTCGTTGTACTGATTAGCCGCATTGACGTTGATCTTAGGCGCGGCCAGCAAAACATCAAAAACTTGCCAAGCGCCATCGCGTGTGGCCTGTATCAAACCCGTTTGTTGGTTAGGGCTGCGAGTGTTGGGGTCAAACCCCGAAGCGAGTAACTCTTTGACCGCAGCCACATTGTCGTTGGCCACGTACACCCAATAGTCCTTGGGATTGGCAGCCTGTACACCAGAGACCAAACCAAACGTGGAACACAATGCGGCTAAAAATAGGCAAACGAGCTGCCTGCGGGTGGTGGCGATTAAAGTTGACATAGAGTGGACTATTAGTAGCCTATTTTTTAATAAATCGGATATATTTAAAAACTGAACATCTAAGAATTTATACAAATAATCAACTTTGAAGATTTTTATTTAAATAAATTACTTTAAATATTTAGGTTTAAATAAAATACGTAAATTATTGATATAAAACATTTTATCTAAATTAGATAAATTCATAAATTTATTACATTATACTTTAGATAAATTATTTATCTTATTGAATAAATTGAAAAAATTATTAGTAGACGCAATTTCAATCTCTTTAAGCGCACAATTTCTGAGTTCAGCGATTTTCTCTGCCACATGAATAACTTTAGACGGATCGTTTAATTTTCCACGATACGGTACAGGTGCTAAATAAGGGGAATCTGTCTCAATCAAAATTCTATCTAAGGGCATCTTTTTGGCAACATCCTGTAGGCTCGAGGCTGTCTTAAACGTCACAATTCCTGAGAAAGAAATGTAAAAATTCATTTCCATCGCCGCCTGAGCCACCTCCCAAGACTCAGTAAAGCAATGCATGACGCCTCCAACCTCACCAGCCCCCTCTTCGCGCATCAGGCGCAAGGTATCTTCAGCCGCTGAGCGAGTGTGAATAATCAGGGGTAAGCCACATTGACGGGCGGCTCGAATATGACATCGAAAGCGCTCCCGCTGCCATTCGAGGTCACCGGATAGCCGAAAATAATCTAGACCGGTTTCACCAATTGCTACCACCCGTGGGTGCGCGCTGCGTAACACCAATTCGTCAACCGTCGGTTCAACGGTATCTTCGTAATCCGGATGCACACCCACCGAGGCCCAAAGCGGTTCGTGACGCTCAACCAAAGCAATCAAGGCTGGCCAGTCTGGCAGGTTGACGCTTACACACAAGGCATGGGATACCTGATTGGTTTGCATCCGCTGCAAAATATCAGGCATTTGTTCAACCAGCTTGGGAAAATCAACGTGGCAGTGCGAATCAACAAACATAAAAATCGTAACGCCTAAATTAACGCCTCGGGGCGTTGGAGGGTTGGCAGGTTGCGGCAATACGCTGCAGTACCGAATGAGCAAACAATTTGCCATTTAATGTATGGCCAGCGACCCGACGCTGTTGATTCAGCCAATCAGCTAGTTCACTCAGTTGTGCCGCTGCGAGGCGTGTGCAAAGCGAGCTCAGGGATTTTTGGAGCGCTGGAAAGTACCGAACCTCTAGGCCATGAGCCTTCAGGTTCATATCGATCACAAGACGTTGTAACAACTCAATCCAAAGGTTCGCCGGTTCTTTAGAGATCGTATCCGCGAGTTGCCCGACGTTTAGCCCGACACCCTTTTCGAGGCTAATCGCAAACGCCGAAAGCCACTCGGGGCAAGGTTGTGGCTGGGTCTCTGCCATTTTTTTCGCCAATACCGGCGCACCACCAGATGCGGCTAGCCAAGCGGCAGCATTGTTGACCTGTTGTTCAACTAGCCATGCCTGTGCAACTTCAGGGGACGGCGTAGCCAGCGGCAAACGCCTGCAGCGCGACAAAAGCGTGGGGAGCAAACGATCGGGCGCATCGGCAATCAACAGAAAGATTGTTGCCGGGGGCGGCTCTTCAAGCACCTTTAAGAGCGTATTGCCTGAGATCTGGGTGAGCGCTTCAGCAGGATAGATCAGCGCCACCCTAAACCCTGAGCGATGGGTGGCGTTATTGAACCAAGGCGCGAGGCTGCGAATCTGCTCGACACGGATGTCTTTAGAGGGGGCGCGCTTAGTGGATCCTGTTACCTCTACAACGGCTGTGCCGTCGGCGCCGTCTTCCTCGTCTTGGTCAGCACCCTCTTCGAGTGCCATCGTTTCGGGCCGGATACGTTTGAGGTCAGGATGATTGCCTTTCGCCACCCAGCCGCAAGCCAGACACTGACCGCAGGCGAGTCCATTGACTGGCGACTCGCACATGAGCGCCGCGGCCGCTGCAAAGGCAAACTCGCGCTTTCCAATTCCTGCCAACCCATGTACCAACCACGCATGGGCAAAACGCTCACGCTGTGACAACCACTGCTGGGCAACGTCAACTTGCCAGGGAAAGAACTGAGCCGCACTCATGTGAGACGCCGTTGCGTCACGAGTTGATCCAGCTGCAGCGAGAGCTGTGTACGAATCTGCTCAATAGACTGCGTGGCATCGACCCGCTGGATTCGAAGCGGCTCGTGCTCGGCACGCGCAAGGTAGACCGCTCGCGTGCGTTCAAAAAAAGCAGCAGCCTCTTGTTCAAAACGATCTTGCTCACGGGTACGGTCAAGTCGCTCGCGTGCAACGGCAAGCGGAACATCAAACAGCCAGGTGCAATCAGGTTGCAAGGCGGGATGGACCCAGTGTTCAAGCGCCGCAATGCGCTCGATGCCGAGCTCGCGCCCTCCACCCTGATAGGCGAAGGTCGCATCGGTGAACCGATCGCACACCACCCACTGGCCCGCCCGAAGTGCGGGCTCAATCACCGCGTGAAGGTGTTCGGCCCGAGCCGCGAACATCAACAAGGTTTCACATTCAAGGCTCATAGTCTCGTGCAATAACAAAGCCCGAAGCTTTTCGCCAAGCGGAGTACCGCCAGGTTCACGAGTACAAACGACCTGCTTGCCACGCTCAGTCAGTTGATCGACTAGCCATTGCACATGGGTGCTTTTGCCCGCGCCGTCGACACCCTCTAGGGTCAGAAAGAGCCCGCGTTGCTGTGTATTCAAGGCTTTCGACCCAAGATATAGGTTGCCACGTTTTTGTTGTGTTCAGGTAGTGTCACCGCAAACGCGCTGCTACCATCGCCTTTCGATACGAAGTATAAATAGTTGTGCTTTTCGGGATTTAGCGCCGCTGCCAGCGCTGCACGACCACTGCTGGCGATCGGGCCTGGTGGCAGTCCAAGACGGGTATAGGTGTTGTACGGGGTGTCGTTCAAGAGGTCTTGCTTGCGTAATTTACCGGTGTAACCTTCGCCCATCCCATAAATGACGGTTGGATCCGT
>CALCPT010000040.1 GCA_937897265.1 uncultured Alcaligenaceae bacterium | reverse complement strand
TGCCATCGGTCTTGACGAACAGCGTCTGCTCGCCACTGGTGGCCACCTCGTCAACCCCCGTGGCGACCTGGATCGGTCCAGAGCGGTTGGTGGTGGTGCCGTCGCCGAGCTGGCCGTAGTAATTGTCACCCCAGGCGGCTAGCGTGCCGTCACTGCACAAGGCTAGATTATGATGATAACCCGAACTGATTGCGACTACCCCGGCCAGTCACACTGGGCATTACTTGGCGCCGGTGTTAAAGCGGCAGCGCGTGTGAGCGCGCCAGTCGCTGTCTTTCAGGCGCACGTGTAACGAGTTAGAAAATTAGAGATTTGTAGCGTCGAAGAGCTATCGCGTGATAGCGGCCCGACTCGCACTGAGCCAAGCCGCTAGTGGGCGCTACTGCAAACCAAAAAACCGTAATTGCGAAGCGGCGTTGCTGCCGCAGCGTGCCGACTCAAACAAGGGCAATCGCGACTCGCAACGAAGCCCACCACTTAAGCCAGACGCATCAAGTGGTTTGCCTGGCTCGCCACTGCCAGCGCCCGGTTGGTCTGCTGACCAACGCCCCCACAGCACAGTCACTTGACTAGATTTTCTGCAACCACCTTGGGTGCGGCCGTCACAAATATTGAACGCTGCTGTCAACGCACTGTTTGCGTTAGGATGACCACACACGGCAGCGTAAGCGCGCAGGATGCCGCCGCCCTGGACTGAGCCTTGTTGCGAAACCACCGAGGCCACCCAGCCTGGTGAGCAAGTGCTTTCGACGCTTGCGCGCGGCGTAGCTTCGCCACCGATGCGACTGAAATAGTCACGCGTCAATGCCGCCGGATCTTGCCCTGCACGGGCCTCAACAAAAACGAGATTGCACGTATTGCCCGAACGGGTTGGGGTACAGAGTTGAACAAGCGACAGCTTAAGCTCACCCAAGTTAGCCGGGCCACCAGAGACAATCACCGCCGAACCGCTTTGCTCGGTACTGGGCTGAGTCACTGACGATGCAAACGGTGCCGGTGCATTTTCGACTAAGGGTGTACCTGCCACAGGCGTGCTAGAAAAATCGCCAGGTGCTGCGATCGGCATCGCCATCGCTACGGGGCCACTTTCGGTTGAGCCACTGCCAACATTGCCAGCGTTGCCAATTGGCGCCGCACGCTGCGAACAGGCCGTGAGACCTGTCAGCACAACCAAGGCCAACGCCAGCAAGCTCGCGCGCACGCCCTGTGGGTATTGACGACTAATGCTCGGGTTAAAGTGTTTCACGTGATCCTCTCTGTTCTGTGTGCTGACCGAACTCGGCGAACGCGCCACCTCTGTATCTCTGTATCCTAGCATCGATCGAGACCCGCGCTCAACGTTCGCGCTAATCAAACTGTTCGCCCATCCGAAACAAACGATGGTGCTCGCGAATCGCATATCGATCGGTCATGCCTGCAATGTAATCCGAAATCGCCCGCGCCTGAACAGTTTTATCGTCATGCCAATAATCAGGCGGTAACAAACGCGGCTCTTGCACAAACGCACTAAATAACTCGCGCACGATACGACGCGCCTTGTTGGTCATGCGAATCACTTTATAGTGACGATACAAATTTTCAAATAAGAATTTTTTAAGTATGTCGGCCTCGTGCCTCACGTCGCTTGAAAACGCCACGAGCGGGCCACAACGCCGAGCAGCTTGTGCGTCGGGGGGCTGCGCCTGAGCCAACTTGGCCGAAGTGGTTTGCGTCACGTCAGTGATCAAGGTATTGATCATGCTTCGAATCGTTTCTGATACCAAGCGTCGAGTCGCCAAGTTGGGCCATGTCTTTGTGGCTTGCGCATAGTGGCGTGCAAAAATCGGCACCGTTTGTAATTGTTCAAGCGTCAGCAACCCCGAGCGCAAGCCGTCATCAATATCGTGGTTGTTGTAGGCGATTTCATCCGCCAAATTTGCTAACTGCGCTTCAAGCGAGGGTTGTGTGCGCTCAATGAAGCGTTGTCCGACATCGCCCAGACGCTTGGCGTGCGCAAGCGAACAATGCTTCAAAATACCTTCGCGTGTTTCAAAGCATAGGTTGAGACCGTTAAACGCTGCGTAACGCTCTTCAAGTTCATCGACCACGCGCAGACTTTGCAGATTATGTTCAAACCCACCCGCTTCTGGGGCAAACTCACGCATGCAGGCATTGAGTTCGTCTTGGCCTGCATGGCCGAAGGGGGTGTGGCCTAAATCGTGGGCGAGGGCGATCGCCTCAGTTAAGTCTTCACTTAAGCGCAAACTGCGGGCTAGCACGCGCGCGATCTGCGCCACTTCAAGAGAGTGCGTGAGCCGTGTACGAAACAGATCACCTTCATGATTGATAAAAACTTGCGTTTTATATTCGAGTCGTCTGAAAGCACCTGCATGCACAATGCGATCGCGATCACGTTGAAACTCGCTGCGATTAGAGGGCGCAGGCTCTTGATACCGGCGACCCTGGCTTTGCTCTGATTTAGACGCGTAGACAGCTAGTTCAATCATGATGAGTTGTCACTCAGGCACTTCAGGCGGTATTGCGCAAAATCACTTGCGCCACTAACTCGGCGGGTGCCGCGCGACGAATGGTCTCGCCAATTTTTGGCATCAAAATAAAATTGATTTCGCCTGCTTCGGTTTTTTTGTCGCCACGCATCAGTTGCATCCAATGATCAACACCACCAAGTCGTGGACCAATGATGGGGCAACCAATCGCGCGCACCAAGGCACGCACGCGTTGCACATCAGTCTGCGAAAAACCAAACAGGTCTGCCGACAAATCAGCCGCCATCACCAGGCCGCAGCCCACGGCTTCGCCATGTAACCACTCGCCATACCCCAAGCCTGCTTCAATCGCATGACCGAACGTATGGCCTAAATTCAAAATAGCACGCAAGCCGGTTTCGCGCTCGTCTTTTGACACCACCCAGGCTTTAAATTCGCACGAACGACGAATCGCAGTGGCTAAAAGTTCAGGATCGCGCGCACGTAAGCCTACAACGTTTTTTTCGCACCACTCAA
>CALCPT010000039.1 GCA_937897265.1 uncultured Alcaligenaceae bacterium | reverse complement strand
GGGGACGTAGGCGGTAAAGGCTAAGATTGCTTGTCGCAGGCGATTGATGGCCAGCCCAAGCGTTGAAAGCTCACTAATAAAAGACGATTTAATCGCGACACTATTATCATTGAACTCCATCATGCCTTGAATACTATTTGTTAATTTTTTGAGCGGTCGAGAAATGAGCAAATAGCCGATCGGCAGAGAACATAAAGAGATCACAATTGCTAGAAAAATCCCACGCTGCCTGATTTCATGCGCATTAGCGAGCAACTCGTGATCTGGACTGGCAATCAAAAGATAAAAGGGCGACTCACCTTCAATGTTGAGTGGTGAAGTCGAGGTTCGCCAAGCTGTGCCCTCAACATTGAAATCCGTTAAGACGGGTTTTGTTTTGTCTCGTTGATGAAAGATGGACATGACCGTTGAGAAAATCGGTACGTTGTACTCGTTCAGGCTTTTTAATTGCGGCGCTGCGAGGCTGGTCTGCGGCGGGTTCGTCGTCGCTCCTTTGGCGTTTGTGCTCGGTGCCTTGAGGCCGTCGCCCGCTGACGTTACGCCCGAAGACTTCTGTTCATAATCAAGCGCTAAAACAAAACCGTCATCATTGACGATGGCAGAGTGTGTGCCAGGTGTGATCCGTTTCGCTTTAATGATGTCATTGAGCGTATCTAAGCTGATATCGACACCGATAACCGATTGGCCATCGGGGGATTTAATTGACAGCGTTTGCCCTAGTTTGCCATCGGTAAAAAAAACATACGGGGCACTTGTGACAAGGTCACCTGTCGCTGCAGCGGTTTTATACCAACCGCGTGTACGGGCATCGTAGGATTTTGCGTAATCAGGGCGATAACTTTGAGAAATCTGTTTGAGATCTTGATCAAAGTAGATAAAGCGCCCATGTACATTGGCCGCTGAACTGCCGGCAGATGCTTGATCGATGTCGGTGTATTCGATACTTTGAACAACAAAGCGCGTATCGGGGTGCAGTTTTAAGGCGACCGCGTGTTGTTGATCGCGTACGACGCGCACCAAGAAGAAATCGCCGGTGGCGTAGCCGATAAAAATTGCAGAAATTGTGGGCGAATCGTAAAGCGCCTCTTTGAGAAACCCTAGCTGACTCAGTCTAGATTCGAGATCTTCTTGTTGCGTGAGGGTTGAGTGCGATGTCAGACGTGTGACCAGCCTTGCCGATGACAGCATGCGTTGAATGCTTTGCAGGGTATCGGTCGACACGCTCAGGGTTCGATGTGTCGCAGTGAGATTGCTGGCTTCGATCGCCATCGTATGGGCGACGATACTCAGTGCTGAGCTTACTGCAGCAATCAACAGGATCAGCAGGACTGAGAAGGGGATTCTTAGGCGGGGCAAGGTCATCAAGGCGCTCAGTGCTCTCTGATCAACTCGATGCGCGTATCGACGATACGAGCCTAGCGGTGATCGTTAGGCACTATATCGGCTTGCACAACCAAAAAGAGTAGCGACTTGCGCCTCGAATCAAAGGGCGGGGCGTCTTTGCATTTATTGAAGGTTTATTGCAGTTTAATGTTGTTCTCTTTGATGACCGTTCCCCAAAACGCAGTTTGATCGACCATCCATTGTTGGACCTCTTTGGGCGACAAGGTTACCGCGTCGGAACCCAGTTCATTCAAGCGCTTTTGCACATCAGGTGTTGCCGCAATTCGCTGAATTTCGGCATTGATTTTTTCGATGATGGCAGGCGGAGTGCCAGTGGCGGTCATGATCCCTTGAAACGATCCAGTCACGAAATTTGGGATTTTTTCACTAATGGCAGGGGTGTCGGGGATTTGACCAAAACGTTTCGGGCTAGCCACCGCTAGCAGTTTGAAATTGCCTGCTTTGACCATACCGTAAGTCGCCAAGAAACTATTGAGAGCTGAGTCGATTTGACCGCCCGCCAAATCGCTGACGACTTGGGCACCACCTTTGTAGCCTATAAAATTCATCTCAAAGCCCAAACCTTGACTCATGACCACGCCCGCTAAGTGCGTTGACGTGCCCAACGTTGCGCCAAAGCTTAGGGGGTGCTTTTGGGCCTTCGCGTAAGCAATGAATTCATCGAAGGTTTTGACTGGCATTTGATTTTTGACAACAAAAATATGAGGCGAGAAGGTTGCAATCACCACGGGTGTAAGTTCTTTACCCGGGTTATAGGTGAGCCCCGGCATCAGGGCTGGACTCATCGTGAAGGTGCTCATGTCCGCAAGAACGAGTGTGTGACCGTCGGGCTTGGCGTTTGCCACATATTGCGCCCCGAGGTGACCCGAGGCACCTGGTTTATTCTCGACTAATACTGTTTGCTTCCAGGTTTCACCGAGCTCTTTAGCAAAGAGTCGCGCGACGATGTCGGAGGCTCCGCCGGCTGGAAATGGCACCACAATTCTGACTTGCCTTTCAGGAAAACTGGCCGCCGAGTCTGTTTGCGCCAGCGCAGAGGTACCGACGGCTACACCAGCGAGCGTTATCAACATGCCAAGACACGATAGGGTGACTGACTTTAGTTTGTCGCGGCCGGTGCTCAGAGCATTGACTGTTTGCATGATGTGCGTCCTATTTGTTTGATCTGGCGCTTTTGACCATACCTTAGCCCAAACGCTTGTTTACACGAGACAAAACGATTCTTGAGTATGGTAACGTTAAACAAAACTAATTTCTATTCTTATTTCAGGTGTCTTATGCGCTTACAAACAGCACTTATTCCATTGCTTAGAGGTTTGCGATCCAAGTTCGTTTTGCTGACACTTGGTGTGTTGCTGGCTCAAGCTGGGCTCACAGGCGCTGTCGTGGCGCAAGACTCTGTCGCCTTGAATCAGTCCGTGAAACAAAAGGCCGACGCTGCGGTGACTCCGTTGCTTGAAACGCTCAAGACTTATGTCGGAATCGAATCGGGTAGCCGCGACCTCGAAGGCTTGGCTAAGTTGGGTGACGTCATTGCCGCCGAGCTGAAGGATTTAGGGATGCAGGTTGAAATCATCCCCACCAAAGCCCTTGACTCGCATCCGCAACTAAAAGGTGCCACGCTCGGCTCAATTATCTATGCTCGAAAAATGGGTACGGGTAAAAAGAAAATATTGCTGATTGCGCATCGCGATACTGTGTATTCGAAGGGGATGGGCGTCAAGCAGCCTTTTCGTATCGACGGTAACCGAGCGTATGGCCTGGGTATTGCTGACGATAAAAATGGCGTAGCGCTGATCGTCCACACTGTTCGTCTGTTGAAAGAGATTGGCTTTAACGACTACGAAGAGCTTGCTGTAGCAATCAATGGTGATGAAGAAATTGGTTCGCCTGGCTCAAGTGCTTTCTTGATTGAGAAGGGCGGTTTCTACGACGCGGTACTGTCGTATGAGGGTGGTGGCTACGAAAAAAATATGGTGCGTTTGGCAACCAGCAGCATCGCAATCGTTGAAATGAAGGTCGAGGGCAAAGCGTCTCATGCGGGTGCACGTCCTGAGGCGGGTCGTAATGCGATTTACGAACTTTCACATCAAATCTTAAAGACTCGTAATTTCGGCGATCCAGAGTTGGGTTTGAAAATCAACTGGACAGTGATTCAGGGTGGTGGCACGCGTAACGTCATTCCGGCCTCAGCCTCGGCGATTGCTGATGTACGGTCTTTGTTTAACAAAGACATGGATAAGATGGAAGCAGACTTAAGGGCTGCGATCACAGAGAAATTGATTCCAGATACAAAAATTGATTTGAGTTTTTTTAGAAGCCGTCCAGCGTTTGAGGCAACGCCTGCCTCACGCGTGATTGCAAAGCGTGCTGTTGAAATTTTCAACGAGATTGGTCAACCCCTTGAGGTGGCTGAGGTTGCAACCGGTGGCGGGACAGATGCCGCTTTGGCTGGGCTAAAACCGAAAGGGGGCGTGCTTGAAAGTTTTGGCTTGCGTGGCTATGGCGCCCACTCAAATGATGATGAGTACGTTTTTATCGATTCCATTGCGCCACGTTTGTATTTGTCCACCAGGATGGTGATGGATCTCGGGCGTGGCCTTGTGCAATGGTGATCAACATGAGTACACCATCTGCAGAAAATGAAGACCTTGCTTTAGCTGTATGGGTGAAACAGACTGGCTTAGAAGAAACCTTCGAGAAGTTTCCGGAGGATGTTGCCGTGGCCTTTAAAACGGTTGCTAAATTGCGTGCCTCAGCGCTTGCAATCTCAAGCCTTGCAGCTGCATTACCCTGTAACCCGTTGACTGAGCTGTGGCCACCGATGCGTGTCAAGGAGTAAGCGATGCACTGGATGACTGCAGCAGAACTCGCGTCGGGCTATCGTCAGAAGACTTTTTCACCGGTAGAGGTGACAAAGCAACTCTTGAATAGAATCGATGCGCTTAACCCCCAGTACCATGCTTTTATTGAAGTTGATCACGAGGGCGCTTTAGCTGCGGCTCGGCAAGCCGAGCACGAAATCGCCGCAGGGCGTGCGCTTGGCCCTTTGCATGGCGTGCCCATTGGTATCAAAGATATTATCGATATCGCTGGGCAAAAGACCACGTGTCACTCAAATATTATGCTCGAGCATCGCGCCAGTGAAGACGCGCAAGTGATTCGCAAGCTGCGTGCTGCTGGCATGATCTTTATGGGTAAGCTTGCGCTGCACGAGTTTGCGATTGGCGGCCCGGCCTTTGATTTACCCTTCGCGCCAGCGCGCAACCCTTGGAACCCTGCGCATCACCCTGGTGGCTCGTCTTCTGGTTCGGGTGCGGCCTTGGCTGCGGGTTTGGTGCCGCTTGCGTTAGGGACTGATACTGGCGGTTCGATACGAAATCCTGCCGCTTGTTGTGGGATTGTTGGGTTAAAGGCGACGTATGAGTTGGTGTCGCGGCGTGGCGTCTATACCTTATCCTCGACGATGGATCACGTTGGTCCCATGGCGCGTACAGTTCAAGATACTGGCTTGCTGTTAAATGGGATGGCCGAGCCGCAGGGTGATCACGTGGCTCCTGATTATGTCAGCGACCTGCAGCGTGGCGTCAAAGGCCTGCGTGTCGGTTACGTTCGGCATTTTCACGAGACCGATGAGGTGGCGCACCCCGAAGTCGCTGCAGCGCTTGACGAGGCGGCCAAGGTATTGTCGTCTCTCGGTGCGATCGTGAGCGACGTTAAGTTGCCCTCACTCAATGAATTTTTGGTGTCTCAAAAGTTTTTAATGATGGCCGAGGGTTGGGCGGTACACGAAAAGTGGCTACGCGAGCGTCCCGAAGATTATTCGCGAATGTCACGCCGCAAATTACTGACCGGCGCGTTTGTGACCGGCGGCGAGTATGTTCAGTCTATGCAAAAACGCGGTCTGTTAATTGATGCAGTTGATCGTCTATTTAACGATTATGACGTGCTGCTAGTCGCAAACTCAATGGACCCGGCTTGTCGGATTGATGATGAAGCCGAAGTGGTACGAACCTATACCCGACAAGCGCGTATGCCTTTCAATTTGACGGGACATCCAGCACTTGCCTTAATGACGGGCTTATCGTCTGGAGGCTTGCCGTTATCGATGCAGTTAGTCGGAAAAAGCTTTAATGAAAAGATGGTGCTACGAGTAGGCGCCGCTTACGAGCAGGCCACGCAGTGGCACGCTAAGCATCCTGAGCTTTGAGTGAAAAATCCTCCTATGAAACAGGAGGATGGCACTCTCGGTTGTTGCCCGCGTTCAGCCTAATCTTCAACCTAGAGAGAGGGCTAATTTGCTTTAATTTGTGCAGCCTTCACGACATCTGCGTAGCGGGCCAGATCTGTTTTGATCTGGTCGCCATAGGCTGCTGGGGTGCCAGGAGAGGCGGTGACGCCCATCACGTCTAGACGTTTTTTGACGTCAGCATCATTGAGCACTTCATTCAGAGTTGCATTTAATTTTTGTATGACGGGCGTAGGCGTTTTAGCCGGAGCCAAAATACCCACCCATGAATTCAGTACAAAATTAGGTAAACCAGCCTCGATAAACGTCCCCACGTTTGGCAGCGAAGGTGCCCGCGCTGCACTTGTCACGCCGATCCCTTTAATGCGACCGTTTTGAATATGTGGCAAAGCACCCGCCACGGCTGTAAAGACAAGCGGAATCGAGCCCCCTTGTAAATCAATCATGGCTTGGCCACCGCCCTTGTAGGGTACATGCACCAGCTTCGAACCGGCAACGATATTCAGCGTTTCGCCCGCAAGGTGAGGGGTGCTGCCCAAGCCTGAGGTGCCGTAGTTCAAGCCGTTTGGCTCAGTTTTAGATAAGGCGATTAACTCTTTGACGTTATTTGCGGCTAAGCTCGGGTGCGCAACCAAAATCAAAATGGCATCCCCAATTTTGCCAACCGGCGCAAAGTCTTTCACTGGATCAAAGGGGATGGATGGAAACACATGCGGGTTGATCACGATCGTACCGTCAAAGCCCAAGAGCAACGTATAGCCGTCTGGTTCAGCAGCGGCAACTTGACTGGTGCCGATGTTGCCAGAAGCCCCGGGCTTGTTTTCAACGATCATTTGATGGCCTAGGCGCTTACTCATCTGCTCGGCAACTAAGCGAGCGCTGGCGTCGGTGACGCCACCTGGTGTAAAGGGCACAATTAGGCGCACTGGCTTATTAGGGAAATCACTTTGCGCAGAGACACTCGCTGTCGAAATCGCTAATAGCGCGAGACTTAAGCCAGTAAAAAAAGAAAAAATTCGTTTCTGTGAAATGCTGATCATGATGTTGCTTTCGAGTCTATAAGAAAGAAAAAAGCCCAACACACAGTGTATTGGGCTTTAAGCGGCAATGTGTGTTTT
>CALCPT010000038.1 GCA_937897265.1 uncultured Alcaligenaceae bacterium | reverse complement strand
CTGTTTCAAGCCCTCGGCGGCGGTTGGTGGAACAAGCCCACAGGTCAGTGACAACGCCGGTACAATTGGCGATGAGTCTTTTGACAATCACCAATCATGACATACAGCGTTAAAGAAATTTTTTACACCCTGCAAGGCGAAGGGCTCCGGGCTGGTCGGCCTGCCGTATTCTGCAGATTTGCTGGCTGCAATCTATGGTCTGGCCGCGAAGTCGATCGCGCCAACGCCATTTGCCAGTTCTGCGACACCGAGTTCGTTGGAACCGACGGAACGCTGGGCGGTAAATTCAACTCTGCGACCGAGCTCGCCGACCTGATTGCCTCGCTTTGGCCCGCTCAACAAGGCAATCGCTATGTTGTGCTGACAGGTGGTGAACCGCTTTTGCAGGTTGATAGCGCGCTGATTGAAGCGTTGCACCAACAAAATTTTGAAATCGCTGTTGAAACCAATGGCACGCTGAACGCACCCGCCGGTATTGACTGGATCTGCGTGAGCCCCAAAGCGGGTGCAGACTGGGTGCAAAAAACGGGCAATGAACTCAAGTTAGTGTATCCGCAGCCTCGACTGATGCCAGACATGATTGACACCACAGGCTTTGAGCACTATTTGCTTCAACCGATGGATGGTTTATTTCAAAAGAAAAATACTCTCAACGCCATTGAGTACTGCCAGCAACATCCAGACTGGCGGCTTTCAGTGCAAACCCATAAATTTCTGGAAATCCGTTGAAGCCACAACCCACGACTCACGACTTCGAGCTCTCACAAAAATTTTATTTTGAAGCCGCGCACACACTCAGTCGAACCATCGATGCTCAAGGTAGCCGGCAAATCCACGGCCATACCTACGACGCCGAAATTACCTTGACGGGCCAGCGTGATCCAGTCTCGGGGATGGTGCTCGACTTGGCCTATGTTCGCCAAGAGATTGAGCGCGTTCGTGCACAACTAGACCATCATTTTTTAGACGATATTAAGGATTTAGGGCCTGCCACGCTCGAAAACCTGTGCCTGTTTATCAAAGAACAATTGGCGCACAAGATCGCACAACTCAGCGCGGTCACCATTTCTCGACGCGCGAGCGGCGACAAGTGCACGCTGCGTATGAAAGCCTAGATTTTTGGTTGCGCTGCGCCTAGTGCTTCAACACATGTTGGCTGGGTAAACAGCGTCTGTCGCGCCTCGTCACACTCTCAGTTTTTTATTTTTTTGTTGGCACAGCAAAGTCTTGGTTATGCTGTCCAAGCCTCGGTGCAACAGAGCGATGTACCGGGCGTTCTCCGTCAAACGATATCGGCAACGCGGTCAACACGAAATCTTCACCGGGCACAAGGCTCTGCATCTTTAGTGCCTGCACTTGAGCATCTTCAAGTGCTTCAGGCACCGTATTGACGGGTGCGCAAGGTACGCCCGCCTTATTGAAACGCGCAAGCCACACTGCACGCGGGTGTTCACGCAACAGCGGGATCAAGGCTTCTAGCAATACAATTTTATTAGCTAGGCGATTTCGATTACTAGAAAAGCGAGGATCCGCCACCCACTCTGGGTGCCCTAACTCTTGAGCAAACTTCGCAAATAAGCGATCGTTGCCGCAACAGACCAAGAGCGGCGCATCTTTTGTTTCAAACGACTCATAGGGCACAAAACCGGGGTGCCCGGACCGGTGCCGCTCTGGCAAGCGATCTAGGTTGACATAGGCATCCGCCTTTTGCCCAACCCAGCCTAGCGCCGTCTCAAGTAATGAAGTACTCACCACCCCGCCATGACCTGTGTGCCCACGGCTCTGCAACATGGCTAAGGCACCAATCACTGCCCACATACCCGTACCCTGATCACACACAGACGCACCTGAACGCATGGGCGGATCATCTGGCCCACCATTGATACTCGATAAACCGCTAAAGGCTTGGATTAGCGGTTCGTAGCCCGGTTGCATATGCATGGGCCCGGTGTGACCAAAGGCCGAGATCTCGCAGTAAATCAATCGAGGGTGACGCGCGCATAACGCTTGACCGTCAATGCCCAATGCTTTCGTCACGCCTGGACGCATGTTGTGAATAAAAATATCAGCCGTCGCCGCTAGACGCTCAAAGGCAGCTAAACCTTCGGTACTTTTTAAATCAATTGCCACTGACTTTTTGCCGCGATTGAACACATGAAAATTCAACGCATCGCCATAGCGAAAGGCTGCGCCCATGTTACGTGCGTCGTCCCCACCCTCAACTCGCTCAAGCTTGATCACCTCGGCACCCAAATCGGCAAAAATTGCCCCGGCAAAGGGGCCGGCAAGCACTTGGCCGAGTTCTAAAACAGTAACGCCTTGCAGAATATTTTGCATATCAGAGAGTCGATGAAAGTGGATGATGGCTGCGAGATCTACTCGGGTTCAATGCCGGCAGCTCGAATGATTCGCCCCCAGGTACGTACCTCGCTGGCTTGATAGTCAGCAAGTTCGCTGGGCGTACTCGTGATCGCCTCACCGCCTAAAGACTCTTGGCGCAGCACCATGCGCTTTGACAAGGCGCCACCCGCAATCAGCTTCGCTAGCTTCTCCACGATGTCTGGCGCAACACCCGCTGGTGCGTACACAGCGTTCCAGTAGGTCACCTCAAACCCTGGCAACCCGGCTTCGGCAACTGTGGGTACCGCCGGCG
>CALCPT010000037.1 GCA_937897265.1 uncultured Alcaligenaceae bacterium | reverse complement strand
CCTACACGACGCTCTTCCGATCTCGTCGACCAGGTGCTCTGCGTTGGCGGCGCCGCCGGACGCGATGACCGGCACGTTGACCGCGTTCGACACGGCGCGCAGCAGGTCGGTGTCGTAGCCCGCGCGGGTGCCGTCCTGATCCCAGGACGTGAGCAGGATCTCGCCCGCGCCACGCGCGACGGCCTCTCGCGCCCATTCGATGGCGTCGCGGCCGACCCGCTTGGTGCCCGAGTTGATCACCACGTCCCAGCCGCCCTTGCCGTCGCGCGCGGCAAGTCTGACGCCCCGACCCTGGATCGCCTGATCGAGCGCGGCGATGCAGGCGAGGCCAAGTTGCGACCCGCCCGCCAGGGCGCGAGCCTCATCCTGGCGGCGCTGGGCTGGCCCGTCGACGACGAGGCCCGCGGCGCTCTGGCGAGATTTCCCCCTGCCGACACGCGGGCGGGCTCGACCCGCCTCCTGGCGATGGACCTGGCCGCCGACGCCCGGCTGGCGGGCGAGACAGCCCTGCTTGCAATCACCCTCAGCGCCGAGGCTGGACCGTCCGGACCCGTGGTCGCCGATCGCGCGCGGATCGTCCGCGCCCTTCGCGTCGTCGGCCTGGAGGACGAGGCCCGCGCCTTTGCCCTCGAAGGCCTGATCGGTCTGCGATGAGCGGGGCGGGGGACGGCTGGCTCGACGCCTTTCTGGAGATGATGGCCGACGAGCGTGGGTCGTAATGACTTCTAGCGCCTTACGTCCGGTGCTGTTTATCACTTGTGTGCTCACCACAGCCGTCATTCGACCCCGATGCACAATCGTTGACGTCGCTGAAATCGTTTCGCCTTCTCCGGGGCTGATGTAGGTTGCAGTCACTCCTGACAACAACCATTCGGCGCCCAAGGCCGCAGCCGCGGTTTCCATACCCAAGGCCAACACAATCCCGCCTTGCACGTGCTTGACACGATTGGCAATATGCGCGCCGTTTTGGATGACAACATGCGCACCACTCTCTTGTACGACAGGATACAGTCCCAGGAAATGCGTGACAAAGTTTCCACCCTCTTGCGTGGTTGTTTCGATGGCTTGTTCAACTCGCGCCAACACCCACGCTTCATCTTCACTCAGCGTTGACAAATCTAAGGGTGGGTTCTCAGGTGGCTTGGTTTCCACCCAGGGGATTGGATCCAAAATTTTACCGCCAGGTACGGGCAAGATCATGAACGCGCCATGCCCAATGCACAACAACTCGCCACCGGCGGTAATGCGCGCTTGACTTAAGCCTTGCTGCGCGCTCGCGCCTTGAATAAAGCCCTGCGATTTGCTCGAGGCCGTTGCACGTCCTAATCTGGGCGCACCAGTGAGTTGCAAACTGATCGAGACGGTCGCTAGACGAGTGGTTTTATCCAAACCAAAACGTATGCCCGTCGCCAAGCCCATATCGGCCAGCATGGCAAAGGCCGTCATACTCAGTTGACCGTCTTGATCGGCACACTGAACCGCTGCATCCATATGCACGATCGAATGCTGGTTATCGACATCGTCGTACAGAAGGTTAAAGAAATTGCCACAGAAGTGATAACCGGGCGTACGATTCAGCGCTACGGCGATGCGAGCGCGTTCAAGAATGGGATGAGTGTTTGACACTTGCTGCTGCATATCTCTAATCCAAGGGTAGTCGTTATCAGACGCCAGAGGCCAAGCGCGACCGATATCCTAAGCGATGGCGCACCTGCGCACCGCATGATACTTGATCAATGAGTCCATATTATGGAATATGATAGGCTTACGCAAAAGTGCTTACACTTACCACCTGCTAGCAGAACAATTGCGCCTAGACCACTGAGCGGGCGCTGCACCGGAGATCAATATGACCAAACGTCGCACCAGTATATTTAAACAATTTACCGTCACTGCGGGCTTGGCACTGAGCTTGACGCTCGCAGCCACACAAGCCTTTGCTGCGTTTCCGGATAAGCCGATTCAATTTATTTCGCCGTTTGCCGCAGGCGGTGCCAACGATTACCTGACGCGTTTGATGGCGCAGCACATGGCCACTGAGCTAAAAGGCGTGATCGTTGTCGAAAATAAAACCGGCGCAAACGGAATCGTCGGCGCCACCTTTGTTGCAAAATCTGCACCCGATGGCTATGCGGTGTTGACCGGCAACAGCGCTACGCACGGCACAAACCCAACCTTGTACCCAAACGCGCCCTATGACGCGATTAAAGACTTCGCACCGATCAGCATGGTCGGATTCGTGCCGCTGACACTGTCGGTCGACACGCGTTTAGGTATCAATAGCATCGCCGAGTTATTGGCTTACAGCAAAAAAAACCCAGGCAAATTGGCCTTTTCCAGCAGCGGTGTAGGCTCGACCGGTCACCTAGCTGGCGAAGCGTTTAAGGCAGCATCTGGTATTGACATGGTGCACGCGCCCTACAAGGGCGACGCACCTGCTATTGGCGACGTGGCTGCTGGGCAGATCGCACTTTCATTTGTTGGTGTGGCCTCGGCCTCAGCGCTCTACCAATCAGGAAAAATTAAAGTCCTTGCTGTGGCCAGTGCGAAACGATCAACAACGATGCCCGATGTACCGACCTTTGCAGAGGTCGGTTTTAAAGACATCGAAATTTCACAGTGGTTTGCCTTGTTTGCGCGTGCCGGCACACCCAAAGAGACGATCAGTTTAATGAACGCAGCAGCCAAAAACGTGCTGGCACGCCCTGAGATTCAAAAAGGAATCATCACCCAAGGTGCCGAGTACGAGTATTCAACACCCGAGCAACTTGCCGCATTTACACAAAGCGAAATTAAGCGCTTTGGCGACATTATTCGGCGCTTGAATATCAAGGTGGATTGATTACACCGGATTCATTACTTTTTATCACTCACCAAAAACTTGAGATAAATAATGAACTTAGATCTGACAGGACAAGTGGTCTGTGTAACCGGCGGTAGTGAAGGCATTGGTCTTGCCACCGCCCAAGCGTTTGCAAACGAAGGCGCGCATGTCGTGATTTGTGGCCGTCGCCAAACAAAACTCGATGAGGCGGTTGCTTCACACGTTGCCGCTAACGGTGGCTCGATTGAGTCAGTGCAAGCTGACATGACTAAGCTGGCAGATATCGATAAACTGATCGCGCATATCCACTCGCGCTTTGGCCGCCTAGATATCTTGGTCAACAACGCGGGCACAGGTATTTATAAGCCCTTTGCCACAGTCACCGACGACGAACTGCAAGACGGCATGGCGATCAACTTTTTTGCCCAGTTTCGAGTGTCGCAGCGAGCGCTGCCTTTGCTCAAACAATCAGCTTTTCCGTCCATCATTAATATCTCTGGCCGCACCGCGATCAGGGGTAATTTTCCGCCAGGATCGAGCTGTACAGGCCCCGCAAAGGCCGCAGAGGTGCGTTTTTCTGTCGATTTAGCAACAGAATTGGCAGAATTTGGCATCAGAGTGAACTGCGTGATCCCAGGTGTGGTCAAATCCGAAGAACGTCTGCGGTTATGGGAAACTCAGGCCGCTGGTGGTCAATGGCAAGCCGATCGCGCTTACCGCGCTGCGCGAGGCCAGCGACAGCTTCTTCCGCGACTGGATGGAAGGCTGATGGCCGACCTCTACCTCAAGGCGCTCGAGAGCGAACGCAAGCAGCTGTGGGCCACTTGCCGCCTCAAAGGGCTGGCCAAGGGCACGCCAGAGCGGCTGCGGATCGATGAGCTGGATCGCCAGTTGGCCGAACACAAGGCCAAGCTGAACGCGCGGAAAAACCCCGCCTAGGCGTTCTTCATATTCTCCAACCCGGCAATCGCGCCCGGCTTGAGCGAGGGTTGCGAGGCATTGCCCTTCTTGGCCTTTTCCGCCTTGGGCTTGCGGGTTTCCTTGTTCGATTTCATCTGACCCTTGGCCATGGCACGTTCCTGTAGGGCGGGATGCCCAGAGTGGATTATAGGCCAAGGGTAGCAATTCCTTGCATCAATTCGCGGCATGGCTCCCATATCCGCGGCATGGCCGGGGCGTGATGTGGGCACTAATTCGCCGAGCCATGATCGAAGATCTCAAACATCGCCTCGTCGGACTGGGCTTGCTGGCCTTGGCATTCGTGGCCTTGGCCATCTGGGTCGGCCTGCCGATGCATCAGGCCGAGCAGGGCGCGGCCTCGGTTGAGGTGCACCCATTTGTCACAGTGGGGTGTGGGCCGATCATCACCTTGGGGCTGGCACTGCTGTTGTGCGGCAAGTTCGTGCCGTTGCGCGATCCTGTCACCAAACGCCTGACGCGGGTCGGCCTAGTGCTGGCTTTGCTGGGCTTTGCCGGTGGCGGCATGCAAGGGGGGACCTTCGGCGCGGCCATCGACCTGACGGGCAAC
>CALCPT010000036.1 GCA_937897265.1 uncultured Alcaligenaceae bacterium | reverse complement strand
ATACCCGCAACGGCAGGCTGCAAGAGTTGCAGCATGAAGACCGCCCAGGCGATGTAACGAGCCTGGTCAAACAGCAGGGTGAGGTGCCAGGTCAGGGCCTTGGTCGAACCCAGATCCAGCAAGCCCGCCACGCCGAAGCCGCCGAAGCCGAACGCCGCGGCGCAGGCCGCCTGGCTGCACGACAACGCCGCTGCCGTGCGGGCCATGATCAAGGCGTCCGAGGACAAGGAGCTCGAGCGGCGCCGGCGAGAGGAGGAGCTGCTCCACCCGATTCTCCCCGTCGCGGCGCCACTGCCTTTGGATGAAGACTGCTCTGTCATTTCTGGTACACGCGGCAGCTTGTCGGTGCCCACCATGCGTTTGAAAACCTATGCAACACCAGAAGACCGGTCGTGGTTCAAGCCCTATCAACGCAGCACCGTGGCCTTACAGCGTGAAGACCCCTTGCGTCTGCAAATGGACCATTTCATTCGCGTCATTCAAGGTGAAGTCGAACCTTTGGTGAGTGCGCACGATGGATTGCAAAACTTGCTGGTGGTCGAAGCGATTGCACAAGCTGCGGCAAGCCAACAGACCGTGCGCTTCAGTGAACGTTGAGTTTGGCGATCGAGGTATGTGCGTGCGCTGACCGTGGGTCAGTGACTCAAGCGCACCGCTTGTCCTGTTTTTGCGCTGGCTTGAATAGCATCCAACGTGGCTGCAATGTCGTGGCTGGCCGCTGCTGCGCCGTCTGGCCCTGCGCTCCGGCGCCTGCATGATCTGCGGCGTGTCGGCGATCATGCTGCTGGGGATCATCAACCTTTTCGGCATCGGTCCGGTGGCGGATGCAGCCGCCAAATCCTCGGCCGCGTCCAGAAGCTCTTGCGGGCTAGATGGCATGGACCGATTCTCTAGGCGGAGAGACGCCAAAGGTAATCAAGTCGCCCAGATCATCCTCGTACCGCCCGGTGATAGCGTCCGCGATGTCCCATCCCAGGTTCGCGCGTTGTTGGGCCGTACCCGCAACAACAAAACGTAAGGATGCACTCGAGTCCCACTCGTCTAAGTTCAACTGGCTTGTCAGCGGAGTGAAACCTTGCTGCTGAACGACGCATAAAGCAGTATCGAAGCGCTGGGCGATATGTGCTGAGCTCACTTTACGTTGCTGAGCTTTTTTTGCGAAATTGACTGAGACATCAATTCGCGGGAAATTTGCGAGGCCCTCGAGCCGATTCAAGGTTTGTAGTTGCCCGCGTACTGCATGCACTGAGATGAGATCGCCAACGGCGGCGAAACCATAAACCAAGTCATTCAAAAGTGGAATGTCATTGGGATAAGCTTTGAACAAAAACTGTGCAAGCTCACGCAACCTTTTGAAGGAGGACGCCTGACTGAGATCAATGGCATAAGTTTGATTGGTTACCGCAGGGGTAAACAAAAGGGGCGTGCGAATAATTGTGCTCATAACAATTATTCTATTCGATCGACTCGCATGAGAATGTAACCAAGTGCGCTCAATTGTCACACTTGGAAAACATTCAGCTGTTTGAACTTAGGCCGCAATCTTAAACGGCAAACCCGACTCAATCGGTAGCGCGGGATCACGCGACCATTCGTTCCAAGATCCAAAATACATGCGAACGTTATTAAAGCCTGCTTGGGTCAATGCCAAGAAGGTGTTTGAAGCGCGCGCGCCTTTGAAGCAGTACAGATAAATCTCATCGCTCGGTTTGATACCGGCAGTCGCACACTCGGCCAGCACTTCATCGGGTGATTTAAAAATAGGGCCTTGCGCCGAAGGCTTCATAAAGCGATACCACTCAAGCCATTTTGCACCTGGCAGGCGGCCTTTGCGAGGCGCGTAATCTTTACCGTAGGGTGATGAGCTATCACCGATCCACTCATCCACATCGCGCACATCCATCAACACGGTACTCGTGCCCAGCGCAGCTTTGACATCATCAAGCGTGACCATCACATCCGGGCAAACCAAATCTGATGGAAACGCGCAAGGTGTAGCGATGGTTGCTTCAGTCGACGTTGGCAGGCCTTTGGCAATCCACGCAGACAACCCACCGTTGAGCACTTTAACTTTTGGATAGCCAAGCCAAGTCAGCAAGTAATAGCCACGGCACGACTGACCATAGCCACTGCTCATTGAGTCTTCGTAAAACACCACAGTCTCTTTACCTGAAATGCCAGCTAAGCCTAACTGCGTTGCAAAACTTTCTTTAAGGGCTTGAAGGCCCTCGGGCGTTGACGTTGCAAGGTAGGTAAAGATTTCGCGCAGGTTCACGGCACCGGCAATGTGGCCTGCCGCGTAAGCTTCGGGGTCACGGGTGTCAATCATCACAACGGGCTCAGTTTGTTGGAGCTCGGCCAATTGCTCGGGGCTAATCAAGATTGGTAAGGTATCTGCACTCATGATGACATCCTCAAAAATGTTTGGGGCGATGCGCCTGATGGATGCAAAGCAAATTGTGTGCCAACTTATCTTTTAAATGTGTGCAGCGATGTGACGCAATCTGATACTGTAGTGGCTAACATTTTTTGCTAAACAGGATCCGACATGAGCGTTTTACTCTATGGCAACTGGCGCTCTTTGGCCACCTATCGTGTGCGCGTTGCACTGAAATTAAAAAAGATTGCGTTTCAAGAGACGATGATTGATTTGCCGTCAGGCGAGCACTTTAGCGAGGCCTTTAACGCGATCAATCCGCAGCATGCGGTGCCAGCCTTGATTCACAATGGTGCATTGATTACACAGTCATCTGCGATTCTTGAATATCTTGACGAGGCGTTTACCAATTCGCCTTTGTTACCCGCTGATGCTATCGGCCGCGCCAGAGTGCGCGCGTTGGCACAGATCAGTATTGCCGACACGCACCCGTTGACTGTGCTGCGCGTGCGCAAATACCTCGCAAGCGAATTGTCGTTAGACGATGCCGCGCAAACAAAGTGGGCAAGACATTGGCTGGATTTGTCTAGCGCAGCGCTTGAAGCGCATCTCACTGCCAAGGGTTCTGCCACAAGTTTATTTGCCCACGGCGACACACCGACGATTGCCGATGTCGCACTTGCCTCGCATATGTTTGGCGTGCGCTTTTTTGGCGCAAACACTAGCCTGGCACCAAAACTATGCGAAATTACCGAGCGTTGTTTTGCATTGCCCGCGTTTAGTGAGGCTGACCCGACTAAGCAGCCCGGTGCGCCTGGGGTGAATTAATGCACTAACCACATGTCTGGCTCAGGTGTATGTTGCGGCACCTGCAAAACCGCAACATACTCTTAGCTCTGGCTGCACAAGACGGTCTCGCTGCTAGCTTGCCGCTTGAATCTTGTCTTGCGTCTTAGTGTCAAAGTCGCTGGCGTCGTGGCGTTCACGCAGTTGCTCTGAAAGCTCACCCTGCACGCGGTTAACCATACGACCGCGCTTAACAGCCGGCCGAGCATAAATAGTTTCAGCCCAACGTTGAACGTGCTTGTAGTCTTGCACGCTCAAAAATTCGGCCGCTGTGCCATACAGCCACCCCTTCACCAGGCCGCCGTACCAAGGAAACACCGCGATATCGGCGATGGTGTATTGATCGCCACCCAGGTATTCGCTGACAGCTAAGCGACGGTCAAGCACATCAAGCTGGCGCTTGGTTTCCATCGAAAAGCGATCAATGGCGTACTCAAACTTAGCCGGTGCATACGCGTAGAAGTGACCAAAGCCACCGCCCAAATACGGTGCACTGCCCATCTGCCAGAACAACCAGTTCAAGGCCTCAGTGCGCGCGGCGCCGTCTTTGGGCAGAAAGGCTTGAAACTTATCAGCCAGGTAAAGCAAGATCGAACCAGATTCAAAAACCCTTACAGGTTGCGAACCACTGCGGTCAAACAACGCAGGGATTTTTGAGTTTGGATTGACATCAACAAAACCCGAACCAAACTGATCGCCGTCGCGGATATTGATCAACCACGCGTCGTATTCAGCGCCCTTATGCCCAAGCGCCAGCAGCTCTTCAAGCAAGATCGTGACCTTAACGCCGTTGGGTGTACCCAGAGAATAGAGCTGCAAGGGGTGCTTACCAATTGGTAACTCTTTGTCGTGCGTAGGCCCGGCGATCGGACGATTGATGCTGGCAAAAGCGCCGCCACTGGGCTGATCCCAGGTCCAGACTTTTGGGGGGACGTAATCTTTAGAATCTGACATGGTGTTCGTCTCGTTTTATTGTGGCGGGCGCACAGCGCCGTGGAAGTGATTGCAAACAGATAGATTAACCGCTATCACACTGCTGTCAAATCTCTGCTAAACGCTCGACCTTAGAAACAACCGGCGTCGGCTGGACATTAACTTTATGCGTAGTGAAAGTTTGCTCGCCCGCACGGGCGTCAGCCAGAGCATCAAAGCCCTCAGTCAATTCGGTAAACAAGTCTCGCTTTTTCATCTTTGCGCCCTAAGTTCTGCTTTCAACTGTTGTATTGCAACTCCAAGCAATTAGCTCGGCACACTCGCAAAACTATCCCGACCATCCGCTGCGTTGCAGATCTTCGGATTTTTTTGTTACGCCATTCGTGAACTAACGTCACTTACCATGGGCTGAAATGCGTTGGATCAGTTATGCCTCAACCAAATGAAGCTCAACCCTCATACCCAATGCCGCAGCGTATTTTCTGAGCGTGCTTAAACTCGGGGAGTGTTTGCCAGTCGCTAGAGCGCTTTCTAACCTAGCGATAGCGGGGGCATGGGTGCCCATACGCTTTGCTATTTGTGCTTGGGATAATCCCGCTTGCTTTCGAGCAGCAAGAATCTCGTCAAGAATTGCGAACTCTTCGCGGTTCAGCTTATCAACCTCAGCCTTCACGGCTGGATTTTTAAGCATCTTTTTGACCATCTGAGCATGCGTCAATAGTTGGGTCGATTTTGTTGTCATTGCTTGATCTCCTTCATGCGTTGCTTTGCTAGCTTGAGTTCTTTTTCAGGTGTTTTTTGAGTTTTTTTAATAAAGCTGTGAAGCATGACAATTTCTTGCTCAACCATCGTACAAAAAAATACCCGTGCAATACCTTCGGCACCCTTAAGTCTCAACTCAAACAACCCACCACCAAAAGCATCGGTGTGTCGCTGATCATGGTCACGATCGCGTGAGCACCACCGGTATCTTCGGGAACATCAACGCCAACC
>CALCPT010000035.1 GCA_937897265.1 uncultured Alcaligenaceae bacterium | reverse complement strand
CCCGTCATCGAGCGCAACGATACCCCCATCCGCGCATACCTCCGCGACACTCTCGCCCACATTGGTAAGCCCATGATTGACGTTCGCAGCCCTGAAGAATATTCCGGTGAACGTACACACATGCCTGCATATCCAGAAGAGGGCGCTCTTCGTGGTGGCCACATTCCTGGTGCAGCGAGTCGCCCAGTCAAAGAAAATCTGAACGATGACGGTACCTTTAAAGCACCAGAGGTCTTGCGTGCTGAGCTCTCTAAACTGCTTGGCTCGCACCCAGCGAAAGACCTCGTGGCGAGTTGCGGTTCAGGTGTGTCAGCCTGTCACTTGTTACTGGCCCTTGAGTTGGCGGGGATGTCGGGTGGTGCGCTGTATGGTGGCTCGTGGAGCGAATGGAGTTCGCAGCCCAATGCACCAACAGAAACCGGGCCTTCGCGGGTCACTGGTTAGTCTCCTGTTCGAGGCTTTGTCAAGGCTAGACGGAACACGGCGAGCGAGCGTTTGTGCTGTGAATGTGTTGTGACAAGGTTGAAATAGGGTTAATGTTTTTTTATGCGGCTCGGCTGCAGGCGAGACGCAGTGGCACAATAGCCATGAGTTTTTAAAGTCCCAAGCGGACATCAACAATTAGGATGAGAAATGTCTGAGTTAAAAGTCGCAGTGGTAACCGGAGCAGGTTCTGGAATTGGTCGTGCAGTGTCGTTGCACCTAGCGCGTGCTGGTTATCAGGTTGCGATGGCTGGGCGCCGTGCCGATGCGCTCGAAGAAACACGTACTGAGGGCGGTGCAGCCTTGGCATCGCAACTGCACCCAATCGTGACTGACGTGAGTGACGAGGCTTCGGTCAAGAACCTGTTTGCTGAAGTTACGCGCCGCTGGGGACGCTTGGATGTGTTGTTCAACAATGCTGGGCGCGGCGGCCCACCAGTGCCGATTGAAGACTTGCCTGTCGAGATCTGGAAAGATATCGTGAACATCAATCTGACTGGTATGTTCTTGTGCGCGCAAGCCGCGATCCGGATCATGAAAGATCAAACGCCTCAAGGTGGTCGGATCATTAATAATGGCTCGATCTCGGCGCATGCGCCACGTCCGTTCTCGATCGGTTACACCGCAACCAAGCACGCGGTGACAGGCTTGACGAAGTCGATTTCGCTGGATACGCGTAGCTATCGTATTGCTTGTAGTCAAATCGATATTGGTAACGCCGCAACGCCAATGACCGAGCGCATGACAAAAGGTGTGCCACAACCTGACGGTTCAACCCGTGTTGAGCCACGCATGGATGTGAATCACGTTGCACAGACGATCGCGCAGATTGTGAGCTTTCCGCTTGAGACCAACGTTCAGTTCGTGACCATCATGGCCACAACCATGCCGTTTGTCGGTCGCGGTTAATCAGAACGGCACAGGGGCAGTTTAAGCGGCCCTCTGTGCCGATCATTGCATAGCACGGGTCGCGCACGCTGCGCCGCCCGACGCGGACCCTGTTTTACGGACGAGTACGACAATAGCGTCGTTAGTCGATGATTTTGTCAGGCGGGTAGGGCGCTTGATAATGCAGTGGCTAGCCTAATCAAGGCGAGGTCACTGCCAGAAGGCCCCATCAACGACACACCAACTGGCACACCAGCGCTGTTTTTGAGCGGGATGCTGACCTGACACACACCACTGATACCAGCGACGCAGGTGATGTGCATCGTACGCATGCGCAACTGATCAACGGCGTCTCCGCTTTCGTTGAGCAACGGTGCTAGCCCTGCAGCAGAGGGCACGATGGCGATTGCATCATCCCCTAATATGGCTCGTACATGAGCCCGAATCTCTGCGACTGTATTCTGCGCGGCTTGAGCCTGCTCTGCCGTGACGGTTTGCGCTTGAGTCCAACGCGTGGCGATTGGGGCTGAGAACGTCGGTTGTTGTTTCAGAATCCAGGCGCCGTGTAAGGCCCAGGCTTCAGCAGCACCCATGGTCACATACGCCTGACGCCACTGCTCGAGCGTTTCGTGATCGCGCGTGAACGACATCGTCTCTGCGCTGACATCAAGCAAATGCTCGGCTGCCTCTAAGACTTGTTGCAACGGTGCTAAAAAGTCTTCGCTGGCTAACTGCCACAGCGCTTGGGGCTTGAGTAGTCGTTTGGGGACAAACGTTGAGGCAGGTAGCAGCACTTCGCCCACCCGTGTAAACGTATTCGAATCATGCGCAAACCAAGTCAGCGTATCAAACGACGTGTGTAACGGGACAACGTGCTGACGCGATAACAAATCATGCGACGTGCGTAGGCCCCAAACGCCACAATAGCTTGCGGGGACTCTGGTCGAGCCCCCTGTATCGCTGCCTAACGCAAAGTCACACAGCTTGGCCGCAACCGCAGCGACGGAGCCGCTTGAAGAGCCACCAGGCACACGTCCTGGAGCGTTCACATTGACGGGTGTGCCGTAGTGGATGTTGTCGCCGTTTAGGCTATAGGCCAGTTCGTCGGTGATGACTTTTCCGGTCATCGTGGCGCCGGCGGCAAGCAGTTGCTCAACCAAGGGACTGGTGTGCGTCGCAACCGGGTGTGTGGTTAACCAGGTTGGGTTGCCAGCGCCGGTGGGGTGACCAGCCACATCAAAAATATCCTTCACCGCAAACGTCAGGCCATTTAACGAGCCGAATCCGGTGGCAGGGACGCAGAACTTTCCGTGTGGCACGCAGGCGCCGATAGGATCATTGAAAGGGAAATCTTGCTGAGGCTTAAGTGTGTTTGTCATCGGAAAGCACTGCTCTGAAACGGCGACGCGTACGGAGCGCTGCCTAGGGTAGGGGATTGCTGGATTATAAAGGCGGTGAACCGAGGCGATACAATCAGATGACATTGACTCGCGACCCGAAAATCATGACAACTTCAGCCAAGCCTCAGTCTTCCGTTCCCTGTACCCTGTTTGTGATGAACGACATCAATCCAGTCGTTGAGTCAGAGTTTAACGAGTGGTATCAAACTGAGCATGTGCGCCAGCGGATGCAAATTCCAGGTTTTTTATCGGCTCGCCGATACCGCGCGCTCGGTGATTCTCAGGCGTACATGGCCATCTACTCGTGCACCGAGGCTGCGGTGCTCGAGCAACAGGCATACAAAGATATTCTTGTCGAACCCACACCGCTCACAAAAAAAATGATGCCTCATTTTCGTAACATGGTGCGGTCTGTCTGTGACGAAACATGGTCGGCAGGTACGGGCTTAGGTGGTGAGGTGGTGGTGCTCAGATGCGCACCCAAGCCTGGTCAAGAACACGTGGCACGAGATTTTATTGCGCAGACGCTTTACCCTCAGTTTGCCGGTGCTAACTGTTTGGTACGCCTGGCCCTTTGGGAGGCCTCTGAAAGTGTGGGAGCTGCGCCAAGCCCCGAAGAAGCGCGACGTGGCGCACCGGATCAACGAGTGAACTGGGTGCTGTTTTTTGAAGCCTACGATTTAGCTACCTGCGAAAACCTGCTGCAGCAGCCAGCGATGCAACGGGCGCTAGAGAGGCACGGGATAATCACTGAGGCGCAGGCAAGCTATCGCTTGATCAGCACGTTTGAAGCTGAGGTGGAGTGAGCGGCCTTAGCCGCGTTCAATGCACATAACGCGGCTTGTTGAGCAGCACTATTGGTCTTAGGTGCCTGCTTACGGCGAGTCACATTATTCGAGATTCATCGCTTGCTCGCGCATTTGTTCGATGAGTAGTTTGAGATTCATGGCCGCACGTGTCATTTCGAGGCTGCCCGCCTTTGAACCCAAGGTGTTGGCCTCGCGATTCATTTCTTGAAACAGAAAGTCGAGCCGCTTACCTACGCTAGTTGCAGGCGCCGAGCTTGCTTTTTGTTTGGCTTGGGTCGCGTTTTTAGCTGACAACAAAAACTCAAGTTCGCTAAGGTGCGACTTCAAGCGCGCAAGCTCTTCAGCAACATCAATGCGCAAGGCAAACAGGCTTGATTCGCTAGCGATACGTTCGGATAGCTCAGCCCCAGTGATGTGTGTGAACCCATTCGGGAAGGCATTTTGCAGTGTGTCTTTCAGTTTTT
>CALCPT010000034.1 GCA_937897265.1 uncultured Alcaligenaceae bacterium | reverse complement strand
GGGAAGAATCATTATGGATGAAAGATCAGATTCGGGCGTTGTGGCAAGCTGGACTCAACAAGTGACCAGCTGACGACAACGCCACAGGATCTGACCCGATCAACAGGATGCCCGACTGACTACGCGCGAGCTTTTGGCTTAGCCTTAGCCTTGACTTTTACTTTTTTAGTAGCGGGCAAAGGCTTAGGTGCGCGACCAAGTCTTTGCAAGGTCTCGGAGGCTTGGGCAAACGCATGGTTACCTGCGGGTACGCCGCAGTAGCACGCGGCATGCATGATGACTTCTTTAAGGTCGTCTTCGGTTAAGCCATTGTTAAACGCGGCTTCAACGTGCAGATTGAATTCTTCCCAACGACCAAGCGCAATCATGAGCGCGAGCGTCATACAAGAGCGTTTTTGACGGTCCAGACCAGGGCGTGTCCAAATGTCTCCCCAGACAAATTGGGTGATGTGGGCTTGCCATTCTTCGTTGAAGGTCGTGCGCGCGGCCGTGGCTTTGTCGACCCAGGTCGGGCCTAATACAGCACGTCTGACTTTCATCCCTGCGGCGTAGCGTTGTTTGTTATCCATGATTGTGTCCTGGTGAGTTTCATTCGAGTGCTTTTTCGTCAAAATCTTTTAGCTCTATCCTAGCGCAAAGGACTTAGACGTTAACTGCCACTTGTTCAAAGAAATCATATCAGTGTATTTCGGTTCAAAAGGTCAGCTCTCCTGAAATTTTCGTAGCACGAGAGCGCTAAACTAGTGACAGACAGCAGGGTGTGTGTAATCTGCCAAAGCGTGCGTTGATATCAATGGCTCGTAAGCATTGAATCTTCGGCGAAACAGTCAGCAACGTTTTTGAAAGGGTTAGGATGAGTGAGTCACAGCAAGCGGGCGCGAGGTTGCCAGAACTTTTACGGCACGAATTTGATTTTTTTGAAGAGATTACTCTGCGATACGCTGACAATGATGCCAATGGGCACGTCAATAACGCACACTATTATTCGTTTTTTGATACTGCGGTTGACGCCTTCTTAAAAAAGAATGATTACCGTAAGTTAATTTCTGGTCCGTTGCAAACGTTTGTCGTTGCCTCAGATTGCCGTTATTTCAGAGAAGTCTCTTCTCCCGGCAATATCCAGGTGGGGGTCAAAATTGGTCGCTTAGGCAACAGCACAGTGACGTATTTTTTAGGCATCTTTAATGACGATGATCCCAGTAAGCCGGCTGCGCAAGGCACGTTCACGCACTGCTGTGTGACACGCGCCACTAAGCGGCCAACGCCCGTCCCAGAGACCCTGCGTGCCCTAGTCAATTCAGCAATCCAGGGCCAATCTTGATGTCACGCCTAGGTATGCGGTCTGTCTTAGGTATCCGTAGCGCTTTAATCCTTGCGTTGACTTTATGCAGTGGGCTTTCGTCTGCGGCCGAGTCGGATAACTTTCCAAACAAAGCGATCCGTATCGTTGTACCTTTTGCGGCAGGGGGTGGCGGTGACTTTATTGCTCGTGCTTGGGCCGATAAGCTGTCTGAGACAATCAAGCAGCCCGTGATCATCGAGAATCGTGGCGGCGGTAATACGGTGGTCGGCACAGATGTTGTTGCGAAGGCGGCGCCTGATGGCTATACCTTGCTACTCGTCGGCGCTAGCATTGCGACCAATCCAGCATTGATCGACAAATTGCCCTACAAAACACCAGAAGACTTTACGCCGATTGGCACTGTGATTACCTATGCGATGGGGTTGGCGGCACGCGCAAACCTCCCAGCCAATAACGTGCAAGAGTTACTTTCCCTAGAAAAAGCCCAAGGTCCCTTAAGCATTGCGACGTCTGGCGATGGCTCTGCAACGGCGTTGGCCAACGAGTTGTTTAAAGCGGCAACCGGCGCCAAGCTGCTGGCTGTTCCGTATAAAGGCGCTGGACCAGCTGCCATTGACGTGGCAAGCGGTCATGTCGATCTGCTTTTTACTGGGATGTCGCAACTCAAGCCCCACTTGGATACCGGTCGCATCAAGCTTCTTGCTACCTCAGGGGCCAATCGTTTAGCGTCGGCGCCAGACGTTCAAACCATTGCAGAGCAGGGAGTAAAGGATTTTGAAGCGGTTGTGTGGTGGGGGATTCTTGCGCCCGCTAAAACCCCGCCTGATATCGTCAATAAGTTGAATCGAGCACTTGCAGTCAGTTTGAATCATCCAGACGTGATGAAGCGGTTGGCTGTCATTGATGGTGAGGTGAGGCTATCGTCCCCTGAGGCTTTTGGTACGCTGTTAAATGAGGAGATTGCTCGGTGGGCAAAGTTGTATAAGCCTCAGCGTGCAGCGAAAGTCGAGTAGCTCGAGCGCATACGAGCTGAATGTCTAGCTCCTGTGAACGACTTCGTGCCATTATTAATCTAAATGACGTAGCTTTGGCACAAGAATAAAGATAAGTCCCATGAGCAGCATCGCGCAGGCAGTGTAGGTGCCCAGCGCAATCGATGGCCCCCAACTCTGTGCGGCAGCGCCGGCGATCAGGTTGCCGAAAGGCAAGCTGATCACAACGCCTGTGCGTATTCCCATGACGCGACCTCGCATCGACTGCTCGGTATTGCTCAAGATGATCGTCGCGATCATGGTCCAACAAATGGCTTGCGCGATACCGGCAAAAAATATTAAAAGTAAAGAAAAATAGTAAGAAGTCGAAAGCGAAAATAAAAATAATATGAAGGGCCATACAAGCCCACCCACCACCAGCAAGCGGCCTCGTCGGCCCGATTTCTTTTGTGACACCAGCCAAAGACCGGTGACGAGTGCGCCGCAACCAGCCATTGAGGTCAAAAAGCCATAGCCTGTTGGGCCCGCATCTAAAATGTAGTGGGCAAACAGTGGTAAGAACGAATAACGGTAGGGTGCAACAAAAAGATTGAGCATTAACGCGATGAGCAGCGGCACAAGCACCGCATGATTGTGCCAGGCATAGTTGAACCCACTAAGTAAGCTTTTGAAAGGCGGCTCGTGTATTTTTGCAGCGGACTGTTTGACGCCTTTCATGCGCCACAGAACAGATAAATCTAGGCAATAAATCATCGCAATAAGCCAATACGCGCCGGTAATGCCCAACACCGGAATCAATAAGCCCCCGAGTGCGGGGCCGACAATTACCGTGAGTTCGGTTGCCACCGAGTTCATTGCGATGGCATTGTTGAGGTCGTTTGGTTCAACGAGATCGGGGATGACTGCCTGACGGGTAGGTTGGTCGAGCGCCCAAGTCAGACCGCTGACGAGCGACAGCGCGATCAAATAGCCGACGGTTAACCAACCTGTGGCGAGTAAGACCAGCATGGCCACAGAGATCAAGCCACTGACTACCGAGGCGACCATCAATAGGTTTCGCCGATCGAGGCGGTCTGCAGCGACACCCATCAGGGGTGCCAACAGATAGCCCGCCATTTTGCAGGAGGTCACCACCCCAACCATCAGGGCGGAGTCCGTTAATTCTAGGGTGAGCCAACCGACCAGTACCAAATCGGCCCAGCGTGCTGTTGAGGACAGCAGGGTGGTGACCCAGAGCCTTCGAAACCCCGGATGACGCAGGGCACTGCGTTCAAAGATCTGTCTCAGAGAACCTACTATTGTTGTCATGAGTAAGTTTAGCGCGATTGGTCACTGCGGTAATATTTCTGTTGCGCTGACAATTGAGACACTGTCGCCCCGACCTGAGTCAGGCTGAACGCAGCGAAGTGCCTGATAACCGATGAGTTTGAATATGACGATAAAAAAAACGAAGCGCCCCCATATTTTGATTGCAGGTGGCGGGATTGGTGGTTTGGCTGCGGCCTTAGCCTTGCTGAAGCGAGGGTTTGACGTTGATGTCTATGAGCAAGCCTCTGAATTACGCGAGGTGGGTGCAGGGGTGCAGTTAAGTGCCAATGGAGTGCGTGTTTTGCATGAACTCGGTGTCTTGCCTGAGTTTCGTGCGTTAGCCTGTGAGGCTGAGGGCAAAGAGATTCGTCTCTGGAATAGCGGCCAAGCCTGGAAGCTGTTTGAAGTTGGGCTCGAGTCGGTCGAGCGTTACGGCTTTGGTCACTATTTAACCTACCGTCCTGATTTGTTAGCGGTACTGGTCGATGGGGTACGCCGTGAAAAGCCAGATGCTATTCACCTAAACGCACGTTGTCTTGGCTTTGAACAAACCGCGCAAAGTGTGGCGCTGCAATACGAAACTGCCGGGCAAAAATATATAGTCCAGGGCGATTGTCTAATTGGTGCGGATGGCGTGCATTCTCGTATTCGTCATGCGTTGTTTGGTGATGATCACCCTGTGTATACGGGGATGCTGTCTTGGCGTGGTGTGGTGCCTATGGATAAGCTACCTGCGCATATGCGCAGGATGGTCGGCACGAATTGGGTCGGACCTGGTGGCCATGTGGTGCATTACCCCGTGCATCGCGGTGAATACATGAACTTCAATGGAATCATGGAAGTCGAGGGCTGGCAGGTCGAATCCTGGAGTGCGCAAGGTACGCATGAAGAGTGCCATGCCACGTTCCCGGGGTGGCACGACGACATTCACAGCATGATTAAGCTGTTTTCAAAGCCCTATAAGTGGGCGTTGATGGGGCGTGAACCTTTGTCGCAATGGAGCGTCGGGCGCGTGAGCCTTTTGGGGGATGCTTGCCATTCGATGCTGCCGATGCTTGCTCAAGGGGCCGTGATGTCGCTCGAAGATGGCTATGTGTTGGCCCGCGCGCTTGAGGCGGCCGGAGATGATATTGAACAGGGGCTTGAGCGTTATCAGCAAGCGCGTATCGAACGTACCACTAAGGTTGTATTGGGTTCAGCCGAAAACGGTAAACGCTTTCAAAGTCGTACACTGGCAGACGCGGCAGCGGCAGAAGAGTACGTAACCCGTGAATGGACCCCTGAAAAAGTTCGGGCTCGCTATCAATGGCTGTACGAATATGATGTGACGAAGGTTCAGGTGTAAAAGGCTCGCAATGTTGTGTGGCAAGCTGTTTGATGCAAGGCATAGCAAACTCATAATCAGTTAAATAAGGACTGCTGCAATGACCGCTCGTTTCTATTACTCCCCACGCTCTTGTGCCTTAGCCAGCCATATTGTTCTTGAGCACGTCGGTGCTGATTTTGAAGCTATTCGAGTTGATTTTCAGGCCAACCAGCAACGCTCAGCCGAGTATCTGGCGATTAACGCAAAAGGTCGTGTCCCGGCGTTGGTGACCGAGCGTGGCGTCATCACTGAAACCCCCGCCATCTTGCTGTACCTGGCTCAAACCTATCCACGAAGCGGCGTAGCGCCCTTGGATGATCCTTTTGCGCTTGCTGAGTTACAAGCTGTTAACAGCTGGTTCTGTTCAACAGTACACGTAGCACACGCACATGGTTCGCGTGGTGCACGCTGGGCAGACGATGCTAGTGCGTTGCAAGCGATGAAAGCTAAGGTTGCGCAGAACATGACTGATTGCTATGACTGGATCGAGCGCGAGCTACTGCGCGGCCCATGGATGATGGGCAAAAACTTTAGCGTTGCAGACCCTTATCTCTTTACCCTCACGCTCTGGTTAATGCAGAACGGCGTCGAGCTTGCACGCTTTCCGCGCGTAGCCGATCACCACCAGCGCATGCTTGCCTTACCTGCGGTACAAAAGATTGCGCCATTGCACAATCTTTAACGTTAGTTTTCGTGTTTTACACGAAAGGCCTGCTGTATGAAAAAGACTGATCTGTATAAAAATTTGGGCCTGAAAATTGATGGCAAACTCAAGCAAGCCGGTACGCCTGATCGTTTCGCAGCGGGTAGTGTGCTTGATCGCAAAGAGCAACGCAAACTTGATCAAGAAAAAGGGCTCATCCCTTTTGCGGTCAAACTTAACGCTCAGCTAGCAGGTGAGTTGCGTGCGCTAGCTGAGTCACGCGTGCTTGGAATGAACGAATTAATCGATGAATTGTTGCGTAAAGGAATGGCCGTCTAGACAGGCACATCGTGCAATCTTGCATTGAAGCGTTTAAATGTGCGTGATGATGATTTAGAAGGGTATGTGATGTAACGTCACAGTGAAGTGTTTTGACGATTCGAGCATTCAATTTTTTAAAAATACATACGAGACAAAAACATGAACTTATTTAATCTCAAAGGACAAGTTGCCATTATTACTGGATCATCGCGCGGCATTGGCAAAGCAATTGCCGAGCGCATGGCCGAGCACGGCGCTAAAGTGGTGATCTCGTCGCGTAAGGCACCGGCATGCCAAGAGGTGGTTGATGCCATCAATGCTCGCCATGGCGCAAACATTGCTATTTCTGTTCCTGCCAATATTTCGTCAAAGGCAGAGCTTGAAAATTTGGTGGCTGTTGCGAAGCGTGAGTTTGGTAAGGTTGATATCTTGGTGTGTAACGCGGCAAGTAATCCGTATTACGGGCCACAAGCCAACATTGCGGATGATCAGTTTCGTAAAATTTTAGATAACAACATCGTGGCTAATCATTGGTTGATTAGTTATGTCGTGCCAGAAATGATTGCCCGACGAGCCGGGTCAATCATTATTGTGTCTTCGATCGGGGGGCTGAAAGGTTCGCCTGTGATCGGCGCCTATGGCATTAGTAAGGCTGCCGATATGCAGCTCGCGCGTAATCTGGCGGTTGAGTACGGCCCGCACAATATTCGCGTCAACTGCATTGCCCCTGGTTTAGTGAAAACCGATTTTGCGCGCGCCCTATGGGAAGACGAAGCCAACTTGGCGAAGCGCGTTTCAACAACACCGCTACGCCGAATTGGTGAACCCGACGAGATCGCCGGCGCGGCTGTCTTTTTAGCCTCGCAGGCGGGTTCGTTTATGACCGGTCAAAGTCTGGTGATTGATGGTGGTGTGACGATTAGTTGAATCGCTGAAACTAGTCGGCGCGTATGTTGTTACTTTGAACCAACGCGCGCCACTGTTTAATTTCACCATTTAAAAAGGTGGTGAATTGCTCGGGCGTATTACCCACGGGCTCGATGCCCATTGACCCCATGCGGGCTTTGACGGCTGGGTCTTTAGTTGCCTCGTTGATGGTTTTGGCGAGTCGCTCAATCGCGCTGGATGGCGTTCCTTTGGCAACAAAGAAGCCATTCCATTCGACTACCCTAAACCCTGGATAACCGAGCTCTTCAAGCGTGGGTACCTCTGGTAGCGCCTCCATTCTGGTCGCACCGGTTGTACCTAACGCGCGGAGCTTGCCCGATTTTAAATGTGGCAGTGCGGTGATAGGATTTGAAAAATAGCCACCCAAGCGACCGGCCAAGACATCGGCAATTGCCTGTGCGCCACCTTTGTAAGGGACATGCGTCCATTTGATGCCGGCATCGCGTTGTAGCAGTTCAGCCGCTAAATGGGCAGCCCCGCCAGCCCCATAAGAGCCGTAGTCAAGTTTGTTTGGATTCGCCTTGGCATAGTCCACCAAGTCTTTTACGGTTTTAAACGGACTTGCGGCGGGGACAACTAAGATCAATGGCATATTGATCGCCTGCGAAACCGGGATCATGTCTTTGACCGGATCAAACGGCAGGTCACGCATGACCGCATTCACCGCATACGGAAAAGCGTCAAAAAATACGGTGTAGCCATCCGCCGGCGCTTGCAATACGGCCATCGCACCAACCACACCGCTAGCGCCAGGTCTATTTTCAATCACGATTGGTTGACCCAAAATGGCAGACATCGGCTGCGCCAGCATTCTTGAATTTGTGTCAGCACCACCACCTGGTGTGTAGGGCACGACCAGACGTATGGGTTTGTCTGGGTAGTTGGCTTGCGCTTGGGCAGGGCTGTGCAAACCTGTAATCGCTAAGGCAATGCTAACCACGCTGAGACCCAAGCGAGTTGCGCGTTCAATGCTCTGAGTGATGATTGTCATGATTGTCTCGTGTTTAATTGAAACCAAGTTTCTTTAAGTTTACCGGGTTGCGCGGAAAGCCTCGGCCTTTAGGCCTGGGAGGATGTCAATGCTGTCTGAGTGCTGTTTTGTAAAGTTCGTTGGCACGGTTTAGGTGGTCGCGCATGGCCTGTACCGCGCCCTCGCCATCATGGGCTGCGATCGCTTCAATGATTTTTTTATGTTCAGCAAGTGTCAGGCTCTCTGCGCCGGGAGCGTGAACGATTGATTGGTAATATGCACTTGCCCATCCAAACAAGGCCTCGACGATAGCTGGAAAGATTGGATTGCGGCTGATACGGGCGATCTCTCGATGAAATAGCATATCGTGCTTCATGAACTGTTCGGTATTTTCTAACGTTGCACGTTGCTCTTCGTACCTGAGGTACAACTGTTCGATATCGTGCTCGGTTGCTTTTTCTGCAGCGAGTCGCACCATACCGGTTTCTAAAAAAACGCGCACCTCTTTGACATGTTCGAGCGTCTCGGGTTGGATGCGTAATAAATGGCGAGCGCCCTCTGCAATTTGATCAATTAATAGGCTTGCGGTCGGAGTTGCGACGCGCGCGCGCTCGCCATGAGAAATTTCTACAATCCCCGAGCGCGCTAAGTCTTGAAGCGCTTCGCGAACGGCAACGCGCCCCACGCCATACGTTGTCATCAACTCGCGTTCAGAGGGTAATTGATCACCAGGTTTGAGTTCTGCGCGCTCAATACGTAGCATGAGTCTATCAAGAACTTCTTGATAGAGCTTTCGTCTTTGAATAGGTTCGTTTGTCATGACGTCATTCTCTTACTGAACGATACGCCCTGCGCGGATATCACTGTAAAAGCTCGGTCCGCCCATTTGTCCGCCTTTTAACGCGATCTCAAGTCCATCACGCTTGGGTGCATCAGACCATGCGCGGCATAAGGGAACGCCAGGTGTAATACCGGCAACCAATGTTAAAGCTCGAATCCCTAAGTGACTGGCTACGGCTCCAGAACTATCGCCTCCTGCGACAACGATTCGTTTGACGTCTGAGCCATCAAGCACTCGACGCATAATTTCAGCTAAAACCTCACCGATTTTTTGAGCCGCCTGCATACGATTCAACTGCACAGCCTGCGCCGTTTCATCAAAATTTTTTACCGCGAGGTCATCTGGGCCCTCCGCCGAAAAAATGATGGGTGAAATGTTTTGCGTCAGGGCGGTGATTGCCAAGTTCGCCAGGCGGGTAATTTCAGACTCGCATTGCTCTTCATTCAGCGCCAGCGAGATCTCTAAACGCAACGCGCTAAAGCCATTGGCGCGTGCCCACTTGATCTGCTCGCCGCTCATGGGAGAGCAGCTACCACTGACCGCAGCAATGCACGCGACTTCGCACGCCTGAGGTAGCTGTTGTGTGCTTGGTATCATCCCTTGTTCGCGCCAGTAGGCTGTCAAGGCGTACTGTAATCCTGAGGACGAGGCGCTGAACACCTGGGCGCCACGATTTTCCCAAACGAGACGACCAGCTTCTATCTGAGTCGCCCGATCTGTGACATCGATCATGATGACGGGTTGATCGGCGCCGAGTGAGGCTTCAAGCTTGTCTTGGGCTTGATTCTCGGCGATGTCAGCAACATTGATCAGTGCAATACGCCTTGCTGTTTGTTGTGCAAGATGAACTGTCAGATCGCTTTCGTTCATGGGTGTGACAGGATGACGAGACATGGTCGGGTGCCGATCAATTCGGTGAATGGCATCGTTTGCCGCAGCAAATAAGTGTCCAAAGACTTGGTAACGTTTCAGGCGTGGGGCCCCGACGACCATCGGCGACCACCGGGCTTGCGTTACCTTCATGCCAATATCGATTGCTTGGCCAATTGACCCGATCGTTGCAGAGGAGTCAAAGGTTGAGCAGACTTTGTAGTGCAAAATGGGGGCGCCAATTTCGGCTAAGCGTCTAAACGTTGCTGGCAAGTGCTGTTGCATCCATTCTGGTGTCTGGCTGCGCGATAGTCCCGCGAGCCCGATACAGCGCATATGCTTGAAACGCTCTAAATCTGTAGGGCGAGGTAATTGTAAAAATAAAACGGTGTCTATGCCTGAGGCAGTAAAGGCTTCCATCACATCGGTTGAGCCCGTGAAATCGTCGCCATAGTACGTGAGCAGTGGCCCTGGCGGCAGAGTCCTTGTCTTTGCAGTCACAGTCGTTACCAAAAGGTCAGGGCGCGTTTTAACTCAGAGTGCTCTTGGCTGTACTTCGCGAGAGTGATGCCAGCGCCAGCGGCCTCATAGGCTTGCCGTAAGGCCCTGACACCGGCGGCAACACCATCAGGATGGCCAAAAATCCCTCCGCCTGCTGTGACGATTAGGTCCGAATGGCCGATCGCTTGAATCGTGTCATGGGCTTGCAGGCCAGTCTGCGCTGAGCTAAAGACTGGTACCGCGGTCATTGGCGCACTCGGATATAGAGGTTGATTGACAGAGCGTGCGGCAGCAATCACAGACTCATCGCTTTCGCTAAATTTGTTGCGCAGCCCATTGACATGTAAATGATCAACCCCTGCAAGGCGCCAAATTTTTTGCCAGGCCGCAAAATCCCATCCTAGGGCAGGGCTACGATTCAAATAGCCCCAGCCGGCACGGTGCGCATGAATGGGTAACTGGCTGTGCTTTCTAAAAGCTGACACGCCTGCTAAGCCAATCGAATTCAGGCAGATCATCACGCACGTGCCTTCGTGTGCGAGTACAAAGTCGTGGCGATGACGCATTTGGTCAAGGTCGCCCGTAATGTTGAAGGCTACCATGACCTTTTTGCCTGATTGATCGGCTGCGCGATTTACGATTTGCATCACGCGTTCTACACGCTCTTCAAAAGGACAGTAAGTGCCGTTGGCCTGCAACTCGTCGTCTTTGATGAAATCGATGTCGCCCGCGACAAGCATTTGTACTTGCTCGGCAGTTTCTACGGCATTTAAACCGACGCTGGGTTTGATGATCGTACCGATAAATGGCCCTGTGTCTTTGCCACTGAGCCGCCGCGTACCTTCTATGCCGAACGCAGGCCCGAGGTAGGTCTTTGTAAAGACTTCCGGTAATTCAATATCCAGTAGCCTTAGCCCAGAGACCTGCGCCAACTCAAATAAATTGCCGGCAACGGTGGAGAGCACACTGGGCAGGCAGGGCCCAATATTGCTGAGTGGCCAAGACAGTTTGAGTAGACAACGCGTGTAAATGTTCGATTGCATGCCGCCAGGCAGACTCGGTTGTGTCGAGGTATCTAAGACCGTTAACGACTCGACCTGTGCACCTGAGCGCATTTTTAACGCCGGTGTTTCGGCGGCAAGTTTTAAAAAGGTGCCGCTAGACTGCTCGCCTGCAATGACTTCTGCAGCACGAGCCGGCTCATCGCCAGTTTCTAACCAATAGGTCGCATAAAAGCGTTGATCCACGTTACTTATAGCCCATCGCATGTGGCAACCAGTTGCTTAATGCTGGGACAAACGTCAACAGCATCAAAACGATACCGTGCGCCCATAAAAACGGTTTGAGTTCTCGGGTCAGCTCGGTTAGAGGCACTTTCGATACGTTAGAGGTCACAAACAACAGGCCGCCGACTGGAGGGGTAATCATCCCTAACGTGAGGTTGTAGATCACGATCATGGCAAAGTGAATAGGCTCGATCCCCACGCTCGCAGCGACTGGTGCCAGAATCGGGACGAGCACCATCACGCCAGGCAGGGGCTCAATGAAAATGCCAAAGATCAATAAAAAGATGTTGACCACAATCAGAAAAGTCCAGACATTTAACTGCATGCCTGCGATCCAGTTTGCGACGGCTTGTGGCACACCTTCGATCGTTAAGATCCAGGCAAAGGATGCCGACATCCCAATAATCAACAGTACAGAGGCAGTCAATAATGACGAACGAAATAAAATGTTTGGCACTGCTTTCCACTCGAGGGTGCGATAGACATATTTCCCGCACAACAAGGCGTAAAATACCGCTACGACAGAGGCTTCGGTTGGTGTAAACCACCCGGCACGCATACCACCTAAGATGATCACGGGAAGTAAGATCGCTGGCAATGCCTTCCAACTGGTGAGCCACATTTCTTTACGCGTTGGAAACTGGTTGTCACCCTTGTAGTTACGCTGTTTTGAGATATACCAGTTCACAGCGCACATTGCGACCGCAATCAGCAAGCCGGGGATCAGGCCCGCCATGAATAGCGCCCCAACTGAAACCCGATCGTCTGCAAGTGCATAAATGATCATGATGATCGACGGCGGGATGATGGGCCCGACGATCGCGGTCGAGGCCGTCAGGGCAGCTGCGTACGAGCGCGAGTAACCTGCCTTGTCCATCATACGAATCAGCATCGACCCTGGGCCCGCTGCATCGGCCAGTGCCGAACCAGAAATTCCAGAGAAAAAAGTCAGCGAGACGACATTGGTGTAGCCCAAGCCACCGCGCTTATGGCCGACAAATTGCCCTGCAAATTTCAACAAGACTTCGGTGAGTGACCCGCCGCTCATTAATTCTGCGGCAAGAATAAAGAACGGCACCGCCATCAGCGGAAAACTGTCGATGCCGGTAAACGTTTCTTTTAATAAGACCAGTAGCGGAAAATTCGCTCCTGAAAGCAGCAAGGCTGTGATGGTAGACAAACCAAGCGCAAAAGCGACGGGTACTCCGATCGCTAAATAGACACAGGCGGCGATGAGAAGGACGATACTAGCGCTCATAGTGAGGCACTCGCTGTGGCATCAAAGTGAGCGTCCGATGGGAAGGTCCTGGTCAGAACGTAATCTTTGACAATGAGTAACCAATGAATCAAGGTCATGGCAGCCCCGATGGGTAAGCCCGCATAAATAATAGCGATTGAAATTTGGGTGGCCGGCGTTTGTTGATACTGGGTTCGATCCATATACTCAAGACCAAACCACGTAAAGAAAGCAAAGAGCCCAACAATCAGCAAAGAGATGATTAAGCGGATCGCAATCGCAACCTTACGCGGCACTGCATCTTGTAGGTTTTCGACGGCGATGTGCCCGCCATAACGAAGCACGGGCCCGCAACCGATGAAGGTTAACCAGATCATGAGATGACGCGCGACTTCTTCGGCCCACTCGATTGAGATGTTAGTGGTGTAACGCAGTACAACGTTCGCAAAGATGATGATCGACATCACACCTAGGATAGCGATTAAAAGCCATTTATTGATGGCCAAAAAATAGCTTTCAAATGTTTTCATAGCGGTCACTGGGTGATGTGAAATAAAAAAATGGTGGCGCATGACGTCGCGCCACCATTTCTGCAGAGGACTTTATTTAAAGTCTCGAATTTTTTGGATGTTCTCTGCGCCAAATTCTTTGGCATATGAGGCATAGGCTGGCTCAAGCGCTTTGACGAAGGCGGCAGCATCGACCTGACGTACAACGATCATGCCTTCGGACTCAAGTTGAGCGATACCGTTCGCTTCATCCTCATTCACCTTTTTACGCTGCGCAGCCGTTCCAATCTTGGCAGCTTCGTAAAAGACTTTTTGATCTGCTTCGCTCAGTTTTTTCATAAAGCGCGGCGAGGTTAAAAATAAGGCGGGTGAATACACATGGCCAGTGAGCGACAGGTATTTTTGCACTTGCGAAAACTTTGTGGCCAAAATGATTGGAATAGGATTTTCTTGCCCGTCGACAATACCTTGTTGTAACGCGCCAAAGACCTCTGGGAATGCCATTGGTGTTGGGCGAATACCGAAGGTACGATAGCCGTCCATGTGCACTTTGTTTTCCATTGTGCGCATTTTCAAACCTGAGGCATCTTCAGGTTTCACAATTGGGCGCTTGTTGTTGGTCATGTGGCGAAAGCCATTCTCAGACCACGATAAAGCGACCAAGCCTTTTGCAGGAAATTTTTTCAATAACTCCTGACCGGCGGCGCTATCGAGATAGCCGCGTGCGTGATCGTAGTCGCGAAACAAGAAGGGGATATCGACAATTTTTACCTCAGGCACAAAATTACCAACTGGGCCAGTCGACACGTCGGTGATGTCTAGGGTGCCAAGTTGCACAGCTTCGATCATTTCACGCTCACCGCCCAGCGATCCGTTTGGAAATTGCTGGCACTTATAGCGCGCTTGTGTACCTTTCTCGACCGCGTCACAGAAGGCTGTGACTCCAAGGCCGTAGGATCCAGTGGGCGTCGACGCATAGCCGATTTTGACGATAGTTTGTGCGCTCGCTGAACCGATTGCTAACCACGCTGCAGCAGCAATTGAGGTCAGGCGGATGGTTTTTTTGAAGTTCATGTTTCCCTCTGAATGAAGTGGTAAGGTTTTTGTTGTTTGGCTTCGTAATAACTTGTACTCGATCCTACTAGACAAACGCTGCTACGGGTATTAGGTAATACGCCATGTTAAGTAATGCGTTCGATGCTTTCGGCGATTTCTTTGTTGTCGAACACCTTTTTCCAGTCATCTCGCATCAGTCGGGGTTTTCCATAGGTAATCGCCTTATTGCATGCATCTGAGAACTGTCCCGGGATTTGCTTAAAAATCACAGCCGATAAGATCGTCATGTGGCCTAGCAAAAAATCTCGCGCAGCCTCGGCAGGCACGCCTCGGGCAACGACTTCGTCCATTGCCTCGCGCATGACGTCTAGCAGCGTCGCACAGACCGTTTCTGACAGGCCAGGTTCGAGTAGCGCCATTTGTTCGACGGTCACGCGATATGACCGCAAAATGGGCTGGTAAATCGTTTTGGCAATCGCTTCTCCTAACTCAAACGCCGACTCTGGGCCTTGCATGAGGGCGCTGACGATAGATTGCGGTGCTAAGACCCCACCAAAGTAATCGGGTGAACCGGCCGTATGGACTTCAGGAGCAAAGATGTTGGGATGGCAGGGGTGTGCGACGAAGTAGGTGAGGTCTGGACGCTTGGGTAAATGACCGGCGAACGGCGCGGCAGCATCAAGAGTCATCACCATCGTTCCTGCTTGTAGTTTTGGCGCAATCTCAGCGGCAAGACGCCCGATAAAGCTGTCGGGTACCGCCAAAATGACGACATCGACTTTGCTCAGGGCGTCGTCTACGGCAACGCAAGTCAAGCCTAGTTCGTTCTTCAGGCGATCTTTGCCAACTTGACTGACCTCGACATGCCTAACGTCATAAGCCGAGCCCATTAGATTTTTGGATAGGCGAACGCCCATCTTGCCGCCAGCACCAAACAATGCAATCGAAGTCACAATGGCCATTCCTTATTCGAAGTAGAGGGCAATGGTATGATGAGTTGACCAGTTTGAACTACTAGGACTTATACCTAAGATTCGGCGAAAAATTAACGATTATTTAGTGCCTTTTGCCAATGATCGATACGATTTCTGGCAGAAGTGCCTGTGGATCTGCCTCGTCGCAGGCTCGGGTCAACGAGTCTTTCACCGCTTGCGCAACGGTATGGTCGACTTTCATATCCTCGGCCATCTGGTTGTAATAACTTAAATCTTTCAAGCTATTGGCCAAGCTGAAACGCAGGCTTGAGGTATCGCCCGCGGTTAAGTATGGTTTAAGACGCTCAAGCGGGGCGCCCCAACCGCCACCCATGGCAAGTACGTCGATAAAGGTTTGAGGCGGTATTCCGGCTAGCTGCGCACAGGCGGCGGCCTCTGCCATCAGCGTGACCGAGCCTAGTGACACGAAGTTATGTAAAAGCTTCATGCGATGCCCAGCCCCTACGGACCCGACGTGCACAATATTTTCTGCAAAACAGGCCAAGAGCGGTCTGCATTGCTCGAACAGAGCGGGTTCTGCACCTACCAACAAGTTCAGTCGTCCCTCGGCAGCCTCTTTAGGAGTGCGTGTCATGGCAGCATCCATAAAATGACAGCCATAGTCAGAGACAAATTTTGCAATCCGTTCAGTCGACGCTGGGACAGCAGTTGAGCAGTCGATCACGATGCTGCCAGGCGCAAGCCCCTGCAGCACGCCGTCTTGGCCAAACAGCACTGCCTCAACCTGAGGTGTGCCGGTGACGCACAAAATCACGATATTGGATTGTTCGGCGAGTGCTCTTGGTGTCTGATATGTTTTGACGCCCTGGGCGATTAACGCTTCAAGCGGTTGATTACCTTCATGAGCCAAAACCGACAGCGGGTGACCATGC